>CALEDI010000062.1 GCA_937949535.1 uncultured Lewinella sp.
CGGGGAAGTAGCTGCGCAGCATAGCAGCGATGCCTGCTACCATCGGGGCGGCCATTGAGGTGCCGCTGATGGCGCTGTAGTTGTCGTCTGGGAAAGTAGCGTAGATGCGGTGGCCGGGAGCGAAAACGTCTACGTGCTTCTTGTTGTGGTTAGAGAACGGAGCGGCGAGGTTTTCGTCGTAGTTGGAGCTGGAAGCGCCAACTGTGATCCAGGTCTTACCCGTCTTCTTCTTACCGAGGTAAGTGTCGTTGGGGTAGTTGTTGGTGATGGTCAGGTTTTTGCCGTCGTTGCCAGCGGCGTGTACCAAGAGTACGTCGTTCTTTTCGGCGTACTTCATGGCGGCGTCTACTGCTTTTTTGTAGGGGCTGGCGGATTTACCGAAGCTCATATTGATGACCGACGCGCCGTTGTCTACGGCATAACGGATGGCGTTGGCTACGTCCTTGTCGCGCTCATCGCCGTTGGGTACAGCACGGACAGACATGATGCGAACGTTGGGGCCAGCTACACCATCGACACCGATGTTGTTGCCGCGTACGGCGGCAATGATCCCAGATACGTGGGTCCCGTGCATCGCGTCGGGGCCTTCAACGTCGTTGTTGCCGTAGTTGATATCGTCTAGGTTGCCGGGGTTGTCTCCTACGATGTCGCGCGCGTCGAAGTCAGGGTTGTAGTTCATTCCGTAAGACTGCTCTAGGTATTCGGCGTACCCTTTGATTTGCTCGTAGGTGTCGGCGAAGGAAGCCCCTTGTGCCTTAGCGCGGGTACCCATTTGCTTCACCATAGCGGTGTAGTTGTCTTTAGCGCCTGATTTTTCGATGTCGTCCCAGCTAATGTCCATGGGCTTCTTCTTCATCTGATCAGCAACTTTTCCCATTGCTTCCATTAAAGGCATGATCTGGTTAACGGTTGGCTCCAGTTCGGCGCGCTTTGCTTCGATCTCTTCTTTGTACTTCACGTAGGTATCATACTCGATCTTCTCTTTTTTGCTCAGTCCGTCGCGGTTGCGGTTGTTGTACTGGCTTTTGAGTTTGTTGTAGATACGGACGATTTCGAGGTTTTCGCCGTTGACGTTGCGGCCATCTTTACCGCCGATGAAGTTCCAGCCATGGACGTCGTCTACGAAGCCGTTCTTGTCGTCGTCGATGCCGTTTCCAGCGATTTCACCGGGGTTGGTCCAGATGATGTCTTTGAGGTCTTCGTGCTCGATGTCTACGCCGGAGTCGATGACGGCTACGACGACGGTTTGGCCTTTTTTGCCCTGTAGGTAGTTGAGCGCTTTGTTGGCGCTAACGCCGGGGAAGGCGTCGTCGGTACGGTCGAGGTCCCACCAGTTGTTGGGGGCTTCTTGTGCGAAAAGGGCGGCCGTGCTTAGCATGAGGGCCAGGAAGAGTAACTTTTTCATATTTGATTGGTAGTTTGATGCAAAGAAAGCGTTTTCTGAAGAGGTGCATAAAAACTGGCTTTCCCGCTAAATATCGTCTTTACAATGACGTAATTGGTTGGTTCTATCGAATAACGATGGTTATCCGTGGGTAGTTTTTAAGGGATGCTTAAATTTTGGAGATGAGCAAAGTCGCTCACCTAAAAGCGGCAACTACTCCCCGCCTCTACCCCACCCACCGAAACGATCCGGTCTAACCGCAGCCATTCGCCGGAAGCCAATTGCACGAACTCTTCGATACGGTGGGTTTTGAGGTCTTTTAGCCGTGTTGTTGCTGAGATTGGGCTGCCATTGGCCGCAAGGTAGACCAGATCAACCGTTCTTCGTTGCACGATGGCGGCCTCGAAGTTGTCGTAGAAATTGCAGTCTATGGGTTGGTAGTTGGTGTGGGGCAAAGACTTTAGGTAATCTAGGTACTCGGTGTAGAGTAAGTCTGGGGTAAAAGTTCCGTCGGAGAAGTCGATAAACGGCCTACCGCTGCGTTTCAACAGTTCCTTTGCACCTGCGTCCGCGCCCGAAAAAAAGAGTGCCGCATCAACGGAAAATAGCGGCTGAGGTCGGTCTTCTCCAAAAAGGAAAATCTTTCCATTCCGCTTCAAAACCATGTCTTTAGGCAGCTCACCAAGTGCTTGGATGACCATACTAAACACGATAATCTTCTCGTACAGGCGAGAATACATCAATGATTCGGCAGTCCGTAATCGCCGTTCCTCGGTGTGGCACATTGCTGGGGATGACCGCCATATCTCCGGCAAAACACAGCCGTTCTTCCCCATCGACTTCGAAACGGAACTCCCCTTCCAGCACCGTAGACGTTTGCTCATGTGGGTGGTGGTGCAAGGGCAATTCCGTGCCCGCAGTTATCCAAAAATCGGCGATCGTACAGTGTTCCGTATGGACGAGATGGCCCTTGATTCCGGGAAAAACCTCTTGCAGCGGCACGTCTTTTTCTTTGTTCAGGTAGTAGCTCATTATCCGGTGATGTGTCTTACCAATCCGCCGTCAACGGTGATGGTTTGGCCGGTGATGTACCGCGCCTGCGGCGAAAGGAGAAAGGCGGCCATATCCGCAAAATCAGCGGGAGTGCCCAGCTTTTTGGTAGAGGTTTCGGCCGTGAAGCCCGCTTCTGTTTCTTCAAAACTGAGGCCTTGCATCTCCGCAGCTTTATGGAGGACGGACGTGATGCGTGGCGTGGCGTGATAACCGGGGGCAATAATGTTGGCCGTAATGCCGTCTTCTCCGGCTTCTCTGCTGAGGGTTTTGACGAAACCAGCCACCGCTGCGCGCATTGCATTGCTCAATACCAAATTGTCGATTGGCTGTTTGATGGAGACGCTCTCGATGAAGAGCAGGCGGCCATATTTCGCTTTTCTCAGGCTCGGCAGGAGCGCTTCCGTGAGCTGCACTTTCCAGCGGAAAGTGCTTGCGTAGGCTTGGTCCCAATCTTTCATCTCAAGTTCCTCAATCCGGCCCGTAGGCGGGCCGCCAGCGTTGAAGACGCAGCCCGTGATGTTGGCCCTGACCAAGTGTTGGCCGAGGTTTTTAACAGCCGTTGCGTCTGTCAGGTCCGCAGCGTATGGGGTGAAGTTGTCGCCCATTTCCGCAGCCATCGCTTCTAACTTGGCTAGGCCTCGGGCAATACCGATGACCTCTGCGCCTTCGGCCAGTAAACGAACGGCTACGGCGCGACCAAGGCCACTGGTGACACCACCAACGCAAAAGACTTGTTTTTTCAGTTGTAAATCCATGGAGGGCCAAGGTACACAACTCCCATCATTTTTATTGCGGATTTAGCGCAGCGCGGCCCGCAGTGCGGCCGCTGGCTGTACCACCTTGCCGGTCATCTTCGTGTCGCCGGAGTCGACACCGGTTTTCTTCAGAATCTGGTAGGCGTCTTTGGCCGAGAGGTCTGGATTAACGGAGCGCATAACACCCAATAGGCCAGCGACAAAGGGAGTCGCCATACTGGTTCCGCTAAAGACCTTATAGTTGTTGTTTGGGGTGGTACTGTAAATGGCAACCCCAGGAGCAGCGATGCCCTGTTTTATGTTGTTGACGGTATTGCTGAAAACGGCGCGGTTGAGTTGGTCGTCGATAGCGGATACGGTAATCATGCCCGTAGAGTTGGCTGGCGAGTAGTTTTTCGCATCTCGGTTGCTGTTGCCTGCGGCGGAGACTACGATTGCTCCTTGGCCGGTGGCGTATTTCACGGCTTGGCTGTAGGCTTTCTGCCGGCTGGAATTGCTGGGCCCACCTAGAGAGAGGGAGATCACGTCTGCCCCTTCGTCGGCGGCCTCAATGATGCCCGCGATGATGCTTTTTTGGGTTCCCATGCCGCTTGCGCTGAGCACTTTCACGCTGGTTACTTCAACGAAGGGCTGGCCGCCACCGCCCGCCAAAGAGCCGATGCCGATGCCGTTATTGGTTACGCCAGCGGCGATGCCCGCGCAGTGGGTCCCGTGGCCCATCGGGTCGTTGTCGTACTTCTTTTCTACGGAGAAGTAGTTGTCTTTCAGGTCTTCGTGGTTGCCGTCTACGCCGGTGTCTAGGATAGCGATTTTGGCTTTCTTCGTGGGTGTTTGCTTGGCCAATAGCTCGTAGTAAGCGTTCATGTTCATGACTTCCATAACCCATTGCTGGCCGGTTTCGGGGTCATTGATGCTTAGCGATGGGTTGCGTTTTAGGGCTTCCGCGTCAGAGGACACCAGCGGCTCTACCTCGATGATTTCGTTGGGCTCGAAGTAGACCACGAAGGGTAGCCGCTCCAACGACCGCTCGGCCTTTGCGACATCCTGTACGTCGAGAACGTAGTAATCGTCCAGTTCTGTAACATCAGCCGCTTCTGGCGCGAACGCAGGTGCAATGTTCCAACCATACTGAAAAGCCATGGCTTTCAAGCGGTTGTTGCCGTGTTCGACCTGCACGAGCAGCTCTCCGGAGGGGTCTAGCTTGGGGTTGGCAGTGTTGGGGGCAACGGTTTGTTCGGTTGTTGTGAGGGCTCCTTCGCTTCCAGCCCGATCAAAGTTGAGGAAGTGCGCAAGGGTGAAGATCACCAAGGTAAGCACAACCGCCAACCAGATAGGCATCCGTTTATTGACGGCTAAGCTCTGCACAAAACCAACCATACCAAGAAGGAGGAAGTCTCGGACGATGCTAGGAACGGCTTCGTTCATGGACCCGCCAGCGGCGGAGACGGTGCTGTAATCGTTCCAAACCAGCACTGCAATACCGGCATAGGTAGCGAGCATCCAAACGTTGGCATCCTTAAGGTTGCGGCGCCAAAACCAAAGACAGAGTAAAAGGGCAACTAGTAAAAGCATGGTGTATATTTTGCGTCTAAAATACGGTAAATCAGCGGGTTCAAAAATGCCTTTCGACGGGTACCTGCGCTTGATCGACCAAAAATTATACCATAATAACGGTATTTACTCGCTTTTAGATGTGCAGTGGTTTCCCATTCCTAAGGTATTGTCATGCGCAACTGGCGCATCTTACTCTAGCAGTTCTTTCAGTTCCCCAGGCGAAACCACTTGGACGGGCCGGTTGATGGATTCTTCCAGCGAGATGAAAGTCTCCGTGCGTTGGATGCCTTCGTAGGCTTGTATCCGTGCTAGGGTATCTCGCAAATGGTCGGTATCCCGACAAACAACCTTCAGGAAGATGCTGTAATTGCCGGTAAGGTAATGTGCGGAGACGATCTCGGGGATGTTCGTCAGGTAGTCCGTTGCGTTGCCGTATTGGCCGCTGCTTTTCAGGAATACGCCGAGGAATGCGGTAATGTCGTAGCCGATCCGGGTGGGGTCAACTTGCAAGGACGTCCCCTTAACCACTCCGGCAGCGATGAGCTTGTTCATGCGTACATGGATGGTGCCTCCGGAGACGAACAACTTCGCGCCCATTTCGGTGTAGGGGCGTTTGGCGTTTTCCATGAGTAAAGCTAGGATTTTACGATCTAGGTCATCCAGTTCATAGGTTTTTTTCATCGTGTTTGGCTTTGTGGTGCGGGAAGATAGCAGTTAGTGACGAATAAGGTTGAATCCGGATGATGGAGTGTGCGTAACAGATCACACACGTACTGTTTTTCGCATTTCTACGATTCGATTGAATTGCTGAACGCTGATCCCTAATATTTACGCTAAACGCCTTCCACCACCCCAAAAGCCAGCCCGCTCTCCCGCTCTCCTTCCGCCACAACGACCCGTGTTTTGGTAGGCATTAGCTCTTGTAGGAGGGCTGCAACTTCGTCGTCGTAACCCGTTTTGCGCTCTGGTGTCTCCATCCAGAGGACGAAAACGACGCGCTCGCCGTCGTCGGCGCGGCGATGGGCTTCAGACCAAAACCAGTAGTTGGAGTTCGTGTTGGGCTTCCCCCGGAAGCCATACCACCAAAGCTGCAACCGCCGCCACCAATGCCGCCGCAAATAGGCATCGACGATGCGGATGAGGCGCGTGCTGTCCATGAATTTGGTAGCGATGTCTGCGGCCAGCAACGCAGGCGTTTTGCGCTTGGCGAGGTATTCTTTTCCGTCTCGTTCACTCACGCGGGGGCGGTAGTTTTTCACTTCAATCAACCACAGTTTTCCGTCGGGAGAGAGCGCGATGAAATCGACGCCCTTTAGCCCGCGTCCGCTCAAGGATTGGTAGGCAACCGTGTCGTCATACTTTCGCACGATCCAGTCGTCGGGGAATTGAAAACGCAGGTCCGATTCGGAAAAAACCACCCTCTATTTCTTTTTCTTTTTTCGCTTCAGGGTTTCTTCTACTTCGGCCATCAGCGCGTCGAGGTCCATATTATCTATGCGGTTGAACTCCTTGGTTTGGCGGTAAACGGCGCGATCTACCGGCACAATCTTGATTTCGGTGCCGGTGTAGTTCTCTACGGCGCGGAGTTTTTCGTGCTCTTCGGGCGCGCAGAAGGTGTAGGCGATGCCTTTGTTTGCGCCGCGTCCGGTGCGGCCAACGCGGTGAACGTAGTTGTCGGGCTGGTCGGGCAGGTCGTAGTTGATGACGTGGGTTACGTCGGGGATGTCGATGCCGCGCGCGCTCACGTCGGTAGCGATCATAAGGCGTTTTTCGTTGTTTCGGAAGGCTTCCAGCGCGGCGTTGCGGTCTTCTTGGCTCATCTCGCCGTGCAGGATCAAGCTGCTGATGCTGGCCCGGTTCATGGCTTTTGCGACTCTTTCGGCGCGGACGCGGGTGCGAACGAAGCTTAAAATCTTGGCTTCGGGATGTTCCTTATAAAACCGCTCTAGGAAGAAACGCTTATCGTCCATGTCTATAAGCACAACCGAGTGTTCGACGTTTTTAGAGATCGGGTCCTTGGGGCTGATCTGGATGCGGATGGGCTTCTTCACGAGCGTGTAAGCCAGCTTTTTGATCTGCTCATTGATGGTGGCGGAGAAGAACAAGGTCTGCCGCCGCATCTTCAAGTGGCCCAGTATGCCCCGGATGTCTTCGATGAAGCCGAGGTCGAGCATCAAATCCGCCTCGTCGAGCACAAGGATATTGACGCGCTCCAAGCGGAGCACTTGCTGGTTCAGGAGGTCAAACATCCGGCCGGGGGTAGCGATGAGGATGTCTACGCCGTCTTGCAACTGTTTGATCTGCGGGTCTTGCTCTACCCCACCCGTGAGGGCGAACACATTGACGCGCGTCCCCTTCGCGAGGCTAGAGAACACCGTATCGAGCTGCATGGCCAGCTCGCGGGTCGGGACCATGATGAGGCACTTGATGCCGTCTCGCCGCCGCGCATTCTCCTTGCCCGTATGGATGATCTGGAGCACAGGTATGGCGAAGGCTGCCGTTTTGCCGGTGCCGGTTTGGGCAATGCCCATCACGTCCTCTCCCTTCAGGATGTTAGGGATGGCTTTGTACTGGATGTCGGTCGGGCGTTTCCAGCCGAGCTTGCCGATGCTGCGCTTGATTTCGGGGGCGAGGGGGTAGTCGATGAATTTCACGGGGTAAAGGTACGGTTTGGGATTTGGGCGGGGCGTTTTGTGCGGTGTGGAAGTCTGCCCCAATGTTTTGCTGTGTATTTCATTATCTACGTTCAATAAATGGGAGTGAACAAACACGCCTTACAACTAAAGGCTTATGTTTGCGGTGCCCTATACCTGAATACCATATTCTTTTCCTCATTGGCTCTAACTATGACCTATCAACTTCTGGGTTCTTTCATGAGCCTTACCCCTTCTTTATGCACCCGCTGAAAAACATTTTTATTGCCCTTGCGCTCCTTCTTCCTGTTTGTAACTTATCGGCCCAGAGTGAGCGTCCGCTAACGGCGACTACAGACGAAGTCATCGTTACGGGCGCAAAGTTCTCCCAGCTGCGCGAGGACAGCCCGCAGAATGTGAGCATCATTGATTCGGCGGCGGTTGCGCAGTCTACCGATCTTAGCCAATTGCTCAACGAGCAAGCGGGGATCGTTATCAACGGCGCTTACAGCAACCCCGGCAAAGACAAGTCCGTTTTCTTGCGCAATGGTGCTAACCAGTATACCCTCATTTTACTGGATGGGCAGCCGCTGCTAGACCCCAGCTCGTTGGGCGGAGCGGTAGACTTGCGCTTGCTGTCTTTAGACGGCATTGAGCGGATCGAAATCCTGCGCGGCCCACGGTCTTTGCTCTACGGATCAGACGCCGTGGCGGGGGTAATTAACCTCATCTCGAAGAAGGGAGCCAGCAGCCAAGGCACTCCCCAAAAACCCACCATGCACCTGCGCGCCGCCGCCCAAAACTACGGCACGGTAGACGGCGGTATCGGCATCTCCGGTAGCAGCAAAAAAGTAGACTACCAACTCGGCTACGACTACTTCAGCACCAACGGCATCAGCGAAGCCCGCGCTCCCGAAAACAGCCTCGTTGCTTTCGATAAAGACGGCGCCGAGCGCCAAAACCTAAACGCAAGCCTGACCTATCGCCCGATCCCCAACCTCAGCATCCGCCCCGCCCTGCGCCTTTCCTTCTTCGATGGCGACTACGACAACGGATCGTTTCAGGACGGCAACAACACCTACACCAACCGACTGCAGTTGCCCAGCATAGCCGTTGATTACAGCAAAGACAAACTCTCGCTTGGTGCGCGCTACAGCAACGCCCTATCCGAACGGATCTTCAACGGTGTCTTCGGCATATCCAACTTCAACGGCATCAACCAGCAAACCGATGTTTTCGGTACTTGGCTACCCACCGAGCGGGCCTACGTAACCCTCGGCACCCAGCACCGCGCCGAAAGCCTAAACACCTTAGATGGAAGCACCAACGACCAGCTCTCAGCAACGACCATCAGCCCCTACCTACAACTCGGCATGCGCGTAGCCGACGCCCTGCTGGTAGAAGGCGGCTACCGCTACAACCAACACTCTGACTTCGGAGGGCAGAGCAATTTCTCCCTAGCCTTAGCCGTACAAACTACCGAGATTTTCAGTAGCCGATTGAGCCTTTCCAGCGCCCACCAAAGCCCCACCCTAGACCAACTCGGTGGCCCATTTGGTGCCAACCCCGAGCTACAACCACAGGTGGCTACCGCCGTAGAACTTGGCAGTAGCCTCATCCATCCCGAAGGCAATTACAGCCTCAACATCAACGTTTTCCAGCGCGTCATCAAAGATGTAGTGACTTATGACTTCGCCCTCGGCTACCAAAACCGCGACGAATTACAGGATGTCGGCCTTGAATTTACCGGAGGAGGCGAACTATCGCCTCGTTTCTCCCTGAACGGAAACCTCAGCTACGTAAAAGGCAAGCTCCGCCAGCCAGACGGCAACGGCGGCACAACTGAATCCGACGATTTCTTCCGCCGTCCACGTACTACCGGCATGCTAGGCCTAACCTATTCCGCCAAGGCTCCTTTCACCGCTCGCCTATCGGCCCACTACACCGGCCAACGCCCCGACATTTTCTTCGACGAAAGCTTCGCCTCCTTCGAGGTCGAGCTAGATCCCTACCTGATCGTGAATGCCTACGCCGAGTACCGCCTACTGAAACGCAAAAACCTCCGCCTCTTCGCCGATGTGAAGAACCTTACGAATACCGACTTTGTGGAGGTGACTGGGTTTGAGGTATTGGGCGTTACTGCGCGGATTGGAGGGGCGGTTGTGCTGTAATTTTGCTTCGGATACAACTATCTACACCGCCAAATGGCTCTATTAAAGTCATGAAGCCACTACTAACCTTACTATTCCTTGGCCTGTTCTATTTTGCCCTCCTCGGGCAAGCTCCGTGCAAAAGCGCTGTAATTGATCTCCTACAACTTGACCTAGTGCCGACAAAGCGTGGTCCTGCCACCTTGCGCATTGAATGCACGCCTACTGGCAAGCAGTTTCGGTTCACACATTTCGACTTCAAATACGAGATGATCTCTACCCAAGTTCACCAGATTCCAGATTCGTTGTACTATTCTTTCGAATCTCTGGTGGAGAGGCTGAACGTAGCAGCCCTGAAAGACTTGTATCACCTGTACCTTATCGATGGGCTAAGCACCGAAATAACTTATACCAACAGCGAAGGTGCGTTCAATAAGTTTGAGACAAGGGTACCTTCCGTGCGCGGACCAAACTTGGAGCTTATTGAAGCAGTGATCGAGCTAGGCCACCAGTTGCCACTACATGCCGAAGAGGTTGATTACCTTCATTATTTGTATAATGACTACCTTATTTATTGCAGGAAGTGAACTGGCTGTTCGGAGCATAGAACCGTAACTACATCCGCTCCGGCACCTGAATGCCCAACAAGCGCATACCAGACTGCAAAGTATTCCCTACCGCCTTGCAAAGCTGCAACCGGAAGGCCACCGCAGCCGGCGTTTCTGCGCTCAGGATGCTGTGGTCGTGCCAAAACTTGTGCAAGTTCTTCGCCAGTTCGTAGCAGAACATCGCGATGAGGCTGGGGTCGTAGCTTTCTGCGGCGGTTTTCACCAATTCGGGGTAGCTGTAGAGCTGGTTGATGAGCGCGCGCTCTGCTGGGGCGAGGTCGGTGTACTTCTTGGCCAATGACAGGTCTACGTCGGCCTTGATCTCGTCGGCTTTCCGCCAAACGGCGCGGGTCCGGACGTAGGCGTTCTGGACGTAAGGGCCGGTCTGGCCCTGCATATCGACGGATTCTTTGGGGTCAAAAGTCATCCGCTTCTGCGGGCCGACCTTGATGATGTGAAACTTGAGGGCAGCGAGGCCAATTTGCCGGATAATCGCGTCTTGGTCTTCTTGGCTCAGGCCTTCGGTAGTGGCCCGCTCTTGGCTTACGAGCCGAGCTTCGTGGATGACCTCTTTCATCAGGTCGTCGGCATCAACGACGGTGCCTTCCCGAGACTTCATCCGGCCGCTGGGCAGGTCTACCATACCGTAGCTGAGGTGGTAGAGGCCCGCAGCGTAGGGCTCTTCGAGCCGCTTGAGCAGTTCGAAGAGCGTAGCGAAGTGGTGGTTCTGCTCGTCGGCAACGGTATAAAGCATCCGCTTTGCGCCGAAGTCGTCGTACCGGAGCCGGGCCGTACCTAGGTCTTGGGTGATGTAGATGCTCGTGCCGTCGGCCCGCATGAGGGTTTTCTCGGAGAGCTTCGCGTCGGTTAGGTCAGCGAAGACGGAGCCGTCTTCGCGGGTATGGAAGACGTTCATCTCTAGGCCCTTATCTACCATGTCTTTGCCAAGTACATAGGTATCGGACTCGTAGTAGAGCTTATCGAAGGTGACGCCAAGGGCCGCGTAGGTTTCCTCGAAACCGGCGTACACCCAGCCGTTCATTTTCTCCCAGAGGCCCCGCACTTCAGGGTCGTTGGCTTCCCATTTCAGCAACATAGCCCGGGCTTGCTCGCCCAGTTTGCTGTAGTCATTGAAGTATTTTTTACTGTAGCCCTTGAAGAAAACTTCCGGCGTGAGGCCTTCCTTAGCGGATGCCTTGTATACGGCCTGCCCTTCCTCGGTCTGCTGCCAAGCCTTGTATTCCTCTTGGAATTTTTGCTCGAACCGGACGTAGTAATCGCCTACGAAGTGGTCAGACTTGGTACCGGTGCTTTCTGGGGTAGCCCCTTCGCCGAAGAGCTGCCACGCGAGCATCGACTTACAGATCGCGATTCCCCGGTCATTGATGATCTGGACTTTCTTCACGTCGTAGCCCGCCATTTCGAGCAACTGGCTAGCGGACCAACCGAGGAGTATGTTCCGGACGTGGCCGAGGTGCAGCGGTTTATTGGTATTCGGGCTGGAGAACTCCACCACGACGGTTTCGTTATTCTTCGGTGCTTGGCCGAAGTTGTCGGCTACGGCTTCGTCCAGCAAAAACTGCTTCCAGTACTCGTCTTGAATAACAAGGTTGAGGAAGCCTTTGATGACGTTGTAATCTGCGACTTGGTCGACGTTAGCTTTCATGTATTCGCCCAGGTCGTTAGCGATTTCGTCTGGCTTTTTCTTCGCTACGCGGGTAAGCGGAAAAGTGACTACGGTAAACTCACCCTCAAACTCCTTGCGAGTAGCTTGCAGGGTGATGTTTTGGGCTGTGCCGTCGGCGGCGTAGAGTTCAGAGATGGCAGATTGAACACCTGCTTCGAGGATTTGGGGGAGAGCGTTTTTCATCGGGCAGCAAAAGTAAGTAATAACGGGGGGTTCATCGGCGGATTTCTGTTTCCCTGAATCTATAGACTTCGCTAACGCCAAGTCTGTAGGTTCAGGGAAACAGAAATCCGCCGATAATTCCGTACTAAATGACTAAAAAGAAGAGAAGTTGTACTGAGGAATACCATGAAATGTGGCAGCGGTAGCTTGAGTCCTGATCGCTGAATTTTACCGCCTTAAAACCGAATGGTAAAGGTGCGAAAGAAACCAGCAGGCCTACCAATTGTGCTAAAACGCCAACCCAGCAATCAAGCCTAGTAAGACGAAAAGCAGAATGATACCGAGTACAATGTAGGCACCGGTTTCGAGGTAGGTTTCGAACTCGGCCATTGGGAAGTCACGTCGTCGTTTGGTTTCCTCGCCAATAGGCAGGGGTTCTAGGATGCGCATTTCACGGAAAAAGCGCCGAATGAAAACGTTTTTATTGGCTGGGATCAAGGTTTCATTGTGCCATGTAGGTTGGCCAGAGTCCAGCAAGTTGAGGTCTTCGTCTAGTTCGCTGAGGCCAGAAAGCTGGATGCCTTCGAGGTCGTAGGCAAGTGGTCTTACTTGAGCGAAAGCGGCTTCGGCGTCAATTTTGTTGGCGAGCACGCGGGTGCGAAGATCGTTGAGGTACGCCTTGGCCGCTGTGAGTTCATCGAAGCTAACGTCAAGGTTGTTTACTAAAACTACGGTTCCGAACTGGTCCAGAATTTCTTTTCTATCGGCCTTATCCATCTGGGATAGCTGGGTTACGGCTTCGCCGTCCATACCTTGTTGCACTACAGACTTACCCCAGTCTACGAGCACTTGGCTATCCCAGGGGTGAAGGTAAAACTTACCAAGTGCCGTCTGGGCGGGGTTACTGGTTGTTGAAGAAGTCGGCATTTGTTTTCGTTTGTTCAGTAGCTTGAAGGGATAAAATTAGAACGTCACGAATATCCCTAAAAGTTTGCCTCCTCTCCGAAAACATCGACGAACGGGCTGATTGGTTAGACTACAAACCCTTCAGCACCGCTTGGACCAATTCGCCTAGCCCTCCTTCGGGCCGCCAGTAACCGGCGGCGGCTTCTTCCTCGTTTACCGCTTCGTGGTGCCAAGTATATTCGTAGGGCAGGTGGGCGGCTCTGCCGCCGATCTCCACGATGGGCAATACGTCTGAGCGTAAGCTGTTGCCCAACATCAGGAACCCGGCTGGGTCAATACCATGACGATCAAGGAGGTTTTGGTAAGTAACAGGGTCTTTCTCTGATACGATCTCGATGATGTCAAACTCAGCAGCTAAGCCGCTGCGCGCAATTTTACTCTCCTGCGCGAAGAGCTCTCCCTTCGTAATGAGCAGTAGTTTGAAGTGCGGCTTGAGGGCGGTAAGTGCTTCACGGACGCCGGGGAGCAGTTCGATGTCATGGGTCAGCATTTCTTTACCCAAGTCAATAATTTGCTGAATTGCTGAGCCGGGAATTTTACCGCCAGACAGTTCCACCGCCGTTTCAATCATAGACAAGGTGAAGCCCTTGACTCCGTACCCAAATATCTTAAGATTTTTGCGCTCGAAGGCATACAACTCCTGCTCTAAGTCCATGCCCGGTTTCATGTAAGGAGACAGTAGCTCCAGGCAACGTTTTTTGGCGTCTACGAAGACGTGTTCATGGCCCCAAAGGGTATCGTCTGCATCAAAAGCGATGTGGGTTAGGCTGCTGAGGTCGATCATTGTTTTTACGTTTCTAGCGGGTGGCACAATATCGGTGATAACAGGTGAAAACCTTAGGCTGGGCGAGGCCCAAATTCTCTTAACAACGAATTACCCTATCTTTGCGCGGCTTTTGAGAAACAATACCAAACAATGGAACCAAACATCAACGAGGTCAAGGCACTATTGTCCAGTCCGAAGGACATCGTTATTTTTAGTCATCGCAATCCTGATGGCGATGCTGTAGGGTCCAGTTTAGGGCTCTTTCACTACCTGCGGAGCCAAGGACACCAAGTAAAAATCGTATTGCCCTCCGATTATCCCGACTTCTTGGCCTTTCTGCCTGAAGTAAGCGACATCGTGATCTACGACGACGAAGAAACAGAGGCCCGAGCGGCAATCGACAACGCGGGGCTGTTCTTCATCCTAGATCTCAACTCTTTCGATCGCATCGACAAAGTAGCCGCTGGTCTTGACAAAGACAAGCGACCACGCATCATGATCGATCACCACCTCTTTCCGGAGCCAATCGCGGATTTCATGTTTTCTGATCCGTCTTCAAGCTCTACCTGCGAGATGGTTTATAAGTTTATCGACGATCTTGGTCACGCCGGTTGGGTAACGCCCGAAGTGGCCGAATGCCTATACACCGGAATCGTGACCGACACCGGAGGCTTTAAGTTTTCCACCTCGCCCGTCCTGTTCCGTACGGTAGCCAAACTGCTGGAAGCTGGAGCCGATGACTACAAAATCCAGGACAACATCTGGAACAGCATGACCGAAAAGCAACTCCGCATCCTCGGCCATTGCCTCGTGAACATGGAAATCCTTCCCGAATACCGTACCGGGATTCTTTGGCTCTCCAAAGAAGACTATAAACACTTCGACATCAAGCGCGGAGACACCGAAGGCATCGTGAACTATGTTCTTCGTATGCCGGGCATGATGATTGCAGCCTTTATCCATGAACAACCAACCATCGTGAAAATGTCGCTCCGTTCCAAAGGTACAATGGATGTGCAGCAGATTTGCAAGTCTCACTTCAGGGGAGGCGGCCACAAAAACGCTGCTGGTGGTGCAAGCTTTGCTCCGCTGGGCTCTACCATCAATAAATTCAAGAAACTATTACCGAATTACGCTGCTGAAATCAACGCGGCCTACCATGAATTCAACAATCAATAACTATGAGATCATTATTATTCATGCTGCTAGCCAGCACAATGTTTTACGGATGTCAGACGGGCGGAAGCTCAGCTATGAAGACTACCGAACTGGGTAACCGTTACCAAATCTTTACCGCTAACGGCAGCGGGGAGCAGGTAGCTCCTGGAGACTTTGTTTACTTCCACGCTGCAATGCGGACCGAGCTCGACAGCACCCTATTCAGCACCCGTGACAGCGGCGGAGACCTGCCCGTCATTCAGGCAGCAGAAGCAACTGCGACCTCAATGGAAATCGGCCCCGTAGAAGATGTCATCCGAAATATGCGCATTGGTGACAGTGCAGTAGTTCGTGTCAACATAGACTCCTTCCCACAGAAGCCAAACGGCATGGAGAACGACTCTGTTGTACTCTACGATGTAGTCATTACTGAAATCGTTTCTGAAGAAGACTTCACCGCCCGCCAAGAAGCCAAACAAGCAGAAGCTGCAGAAAAAGCCAAGGCCATCCAAGCCCTTGAGCCCGAGCGCCTTGCCTTCGCGGCTAAAGTAGTAACCGACTACCGCGACGGCAAACTAGACGACGACATCAAAGCCACCGAATCTGGCCTTAAGTACGTCATTCACGAAGAAGGTACCGGCGCCCAAGCTGAAGCTGGGAAAGGTGTAGTTGTTCAATACATCGGTCAGCTCGCTACCGATGGTAGCGTATTCGACCAGTCTTTCGGCCGTGGTGAAGGCATCCCCTTCCAGCTTGGCACCGGCCGTGTGATCCGTGGTTGGGACGAAGGCATTGCGCTCCTGAAAGAAGGCGCAAAAGCGACCTTCTTCATTCCTTCCGAGCTAGGCTATGGTGCTAACGGTTCGGGTGGTAGTATTCCTCCAAACTCCGAGCTGGTCTTCTACGTTGAGCTTGAGAAAGTGCAGTAGCATAAGTCATCCTTGAGATTTGACAAGATTTTTAGCGATCAGCGGACAGCATTCAGGCAAACAGCTCTGAATGTTGCCCGCTGATCGCTTTTTTATGCCAGCCGTACAGGGTAAACAGGAGAAAACGCTAGATACTGTTCAACGTGAGGTTGGGGTGCCGGACGCTCAAAGGATCGACTAAAATGCCGTCTACGCCAGGCATTTCAGTCGAACGCTTCGAGAAGACTCCTCTTTATTTCCCTTTAAAATCTGCCTTTCGTTTTTCAACGAAGGCCGAAGCGCCTTCCATGAAATCTTGTGTGGAAGAAGCGCGGCCGAAGGCCTCCGCCTCCGCAGCGTAGTCGCTGCTGGCGTAGTAAGCATTGATGGCGTTGATGGATTCCTCGATGGCAACGGGGCCTTTAGCCCCGATGGTTTGCAGCAGTTCCATTGCCTTGGCCCTCGCCTCTTCTGCGGGGAGGCAGTAATTCACTAAACCGAAGGAATGCGCTTCTAGGGCGTTGATCATATTGCCCGTAAGGGTAAGCTCCATCGCTTTGCCTTTACCGATCAGTTGGTTCAGGCGCTGGGTGCCGCCGTAACCGGGGATGATGCCTAGGTTGACTTCCGGCTGGCCGAAGCGGGCCGTATCAAAAGCGATGCGTAGGTGGCAAGCCATCGCCAACTCGCAGCCGCCGCCAAGAGCGAAACCGTTGACGAGAGCCAAGACGGGGCGGTGAAAATTCTCGATCAGGAAAAACACATCTTGGCCCTGAGTGGCCATCTCTTTGCCGGAACCCTGAGAAGCGACGCCGATAAATTCTTTGATGTCTGCTCCCGCTACGAAAGCCCGGTCTCCTGAGCCCGTAAGGAGCACCCCCGTGATGTCTTTGCGCGTTGCGTAGTCGGTTCCGAAAAGCTGGCCTAGCTCCTTCATCGTTTGCTGGTTCAAGGCGTTGAGTGCTTTAGGCCGGTTGATGGTAACGTGGAGGATGTTGTCTTTTTCTTCGACGAGAAGGTTCTGATAAGTAGACATGGTTATTTGGTTGTTATGCGTTGGTGGGCAAAGTACGGCCAGCCGCCAAGAAAAGCAGCACCCAACCTACGATAAAAAATAATCCGCCCAAGGGCGTAATGGGCCCAAGCACCGCCGCCGGCACGCTCAACACTTCGCGTAAGCTGAGCAAGTACAACGAACCACTGAAGAGCAGAATACCCACCGCCCAGCACCAAATCGCTCGCCGCAGCCACTGCTGGCCAATACCGGGAACAGACCACAGCGCTAAAGCAAGCCCCATCGCGAGTACGTGGTAGAAGTGATAGGTCACGCCTGTTCGGAAGGTCTCCAGGTGCTCCGGGCTTACCATTGCCTTTAGACCGTGGGCGCCGAAGGCGCCGATGGCTACGGCCAGGGCGCCGAGGAGGGCGGTTAGTTTTAGTTGGGTCTTCATGGGGCTAAGGTAGGGGCAGCAAAGAGCAATAACTACCCGTCTGATTGATTGGGACTAAAGTATTACAATTTGGTGTAGTTGTCTTCTGTGATTGCCTTAGATCAACAGTCTCATTTATATATATACCCTAACTGTTCTCTATAGTTT
>CALEDI010000063.1 GCA_937949535.1 uncultured Lewinella sp.
CCAAGTGCCTGCGAAGAAGCGGCCGTCTCCGGTGATGTATTCAAGCTGCCCGTTGCGGAAGAAGGTGATTTGGTCGCCCTGGAACTCGTCGGTGATGTTGTCGTTGAACAGGGCTCCGTCTTCATCGAAGGTAGCCCGGTCTATTTCCCAAGTTCCTACCAGTCGGTCTTCTCTGCGTTCCAGTTGGCTATCGATGCCGCAGCCTGAAGCGAGGAAGATGGTGCTGAAGATTAACGCGAATAGGTATTTCATGGTAAAGGGGTTTTGCTTTACCGTTAAGGTCTGAAGTTTTTTCTACTAGGCTGCACGAGGGAAGGCGGTTTAAGTTGGGTTTAACGGGTATTAGGAAATTGATAACGCCCGTTTTCTACCCCGTACTTATACGGAAGTACAAAACCGCGTTACCGCACCACCAAAGCCCGAACCCCCGCCCCAACTCCATCATTAACCCTAAGGAAGTAGAGCCCCGCCGGAACCTGCCCTGCCTCAATAGCCAAACTTTGCATCCCGCTACCGAGCCGCCCTGAAAATACTTCCCGAACCTGCCGCCCGCTGACGTCCATCAAGTCGATGGTTACCGTGGAGGCCGATTGGAGGGTAAAATCTACCTGTACGGCTCCGGCGGTGGGGTTGGGGCTGATGCTGAGGTTCAGGCGAGCAACCTCTTGATCGTTGAGCCCGGTTGGCAGCCTACCGCCCATGCGCTCAATGGGCCGGTCGATGAACAAACGGAATTCCCCCGGGGCCAGCGTAACGCTGGTGTTGAGGTCGGAAACGGGCAGCGTTTGGCCGTTGAAGTAGTCGTACCAATCGCCGGCGGTCGGAAATACGCCGGTGGCGGTACGCTGCGCAACACCGAAGTTGCCCACGATGGCGACCTGCCCGTCGTTGCCGCTTAGGTTCAGGATCTTTACGGAGTTGTTGAGCGCTTGCTTACTGACTTCTCCGTGGAAGAAGTCAAAGTTATTGCGTAAGTACAGCAAGTTGGCAACAACGTTGTAGACCTCGGCGCGGTCATAATCGTTGCGGTAATCCCACCGGATAGGCTTGGGGTCTACGCGGCAGCTTTCGTTTGTCCCGCCGCCGGGGCAGTAGTTGATGCTGAAGTCATAGCCCAGTTCGCCAAACTGCCAAAGCATTTTTGGCCCCGGAAGGGTGTAGAAAAATGCGCTCGAAAGCTTCAGCCGGTCGAGGCCCGTGTTTTCGTCTCTGACGTTGTACCCGCCGGAGGTGTTGCCGAAGGATTCGTTTTTGAATTGCAAGCGTTCTTCGTCGTGGCTTTCCATGTAGGCAACCATGTTGTTTACCGTGAAACCACGATTGGTGGCCAGTACTTCCCGCAGGTCGCTTTCGTAACCCATGGCGGCCTCTGCAAACTCGTTGTGGGGGTTGAAGCCCGACCAGAAATACATCCCGTTGCCGTAGTTGGCCAGTTCGTTTTCTTCTTCGCTCACGGCGAGGTGTTCCATGATCATGTAGTCTTCGTTATCAACGCTCCAGACGTGGTCGGCGTAGTCTTTAATGATGGCTACGCGGCTGGCGTCGTACCGGTTCCAGAACCCGACGTCGTTGCCGGAGAAAAGCTGGGTGAAGCCCTTGCTGAGGTCAAAACGGAAGCCATCGATGCGGAACTCTTCTTGCCAGTATTTGGTCGTTTCCTTCACGTACTCCTTCGTTAGAGGGCTTTCGTGGTTCATGTCGTAACCAACATTGAAGGGATGGCGGGCAATGGGGTTGAGGTACGGATTGCCGAAGGTTGGGCGGAAGTTCGCTTCGTCCCACCACATCTGGGCGAGGGGACTTTGACTAAAAGCGTGGTTGTAGACTACGTCTAGAATTACGGCCATGCCTCGGGCGTGGCAGGCGTCTACGAAGGTTTTCAGGTCTTCGGGGCTACCGTAGTATTTGTCTAGTGCCATGTGGAAACTCACGTTGTAGCCCCAGCTGTTGTTGTTCTCGAACTCACTCACGGGCATCAGCTCAATGGCGTTCACGCCTAGCCGTTCGAGGTAGCGGAGCGTGTCTGTCAGGGATTTGAAGCTGTGGTCTGCCAAGAAATCACGCAGCAAAAGTTCATAGACGACCATCTTTTCGGGGTCGGGCCGATCATAGTCTTCGGGGCTTTGCCAGTTGAAGGGGGCGACGGCGCGCCGGTGCCAGGTGAGTATGCCTTCGGCGTTAGCAGGGTAAGTTGGGATGCCGCTAAAGGTCTGCTGGTTGATGAAGCGATCGTTGTTGGGGTCTAGTACGAGGGTAGAGTAGGGGTCTGGCTGGCGGATGTTGCCGTCGATGAGGTAGTGATAGATCAGGTCACCGTCGATGTTTGCGGCAGGGATGGTGAGCCAGAAGGTCGTTCCGTCGGCAGATTTTTTCATCCGGCTCTCCGCTGTAGCCGACCAGTCGTTGAAGTTGCCCAACACAAACACATCTGTTTTGCCCGGTGCTCGGAGCTGGAGGAGGACGTCGCCGTTGGCCATGTCTACGGCCCCCGGGCGAAAGCCAGCGGGTGGCTCGGCTGTTTCGGGCGGGCCGGAGATGAAGGTTACGTTGTCGGTGGCGGTTTCCCCATTAAGTGTTCCTGTTAGGGTATAGGTCGTTACGGTGTTTGCGGGTAGGGTGATGTCTGTACTGAAGTCTGCTCCCGAACTGGAGAACACGATTTGGCTCCCGTCGGAAATACTTAGGTCTGCGCTGATGTAGCTCGTTCCGGTTAGCGTCACTTCTGCTCCTGGAGATGTTTCCACGATGGTCTGGCTAGGGCTGGTGAAGAGGGCCTCTAGGCGCGTATTGATGGTGAACTGCTCGGAGACCTCCATCCCGTTAGCGGTGGCTACTGCACGGACTACGTGTGGGCCGCTGGTGGAGAAGGTCAGGTTGTCGTTCAGCTCCGTCCCTACGGCCGAAAGCACGAGGTTGTCGTTGTCGAATACTTCAATGGTGGCTTCGGTAGTAGCCCCGACGGAGATGGGTAGGGGCTTGCCGAGGGGGTAGGCGTCCCCTCCGGGGTCGCCGGCGAGGTTGAGACTGAGCGCGCCGCCTCCGGCGGCCACCTCAACGTAAATGTCTGCTCCTCCGGTTGCTTTGCCTTCCCGAGACCCATCGGCGTTGCGGAATACGAGCGCAATTTGCTGGATGTCTGTCGCGTCCGGTACGCCGTAATAGGCCCTAATGTCGGGGCTGAAGGTGTAGGTGTATTTATTGGCCTCGCCGGTTACGGGGCTTAGCTTCCAGTCTGCGTTGGCGACGCCCCATTCGGTTTGGACGAACTTCCAATCACTGGGGCTTGAGCTGTTGTTAGTGATGACGCCGGTGTGGAGGTAGACGTCGCAACTACAGTTGGCGAGGCCTGCCGTTCCTTGGGTGGCATCGAACGTGATGGTCACGGCTTGGTCATCGGTTGGTGCGGCGGGGTTGGTGGTGATGAGTTGGGCGCTCAGGCCCACAGCTACAAACGTGATGGCGAGCAACAGCAGTGCTCGTTGGATGAAAAATTGCATGTTAGACTACTTTGATCGAGTAAAAAGCGAAGGCCTCCTGCTTTCAAGCCGGGATATGGAGCAGGGTAAAGTTAACGCAAACATGAGTCATCCCGGAGTTTGAACCGTATCTCTAGTGTTTTCTCATATGTCTCCGATATAGCTGGCATAAAAAAGCGATCAGCGGGCAGCATTCAGAGCCTTTTTGCCTGAATGCTGTCCACTGATCGCTAAAAACCTTGTCAAACACTGCCAAACATGGTCATTCTAATCAAAAATTAGGGATGACTCATGTTTATTCATGCTTGGTAGTTTGGCTACTAGTAGCGCTCGTCGTCACCACCGCGGTCGTAGCTGCCGCCACGGTTCCCACGATCGTAACGTCCGCCGCCGCCGCCGCTGTCGCCGCCACGGTCAAAGCCGCCGCCGCCGCCACGTCCGCCACGGTCGTAACCGCCGCCGCCGCCGCGTCCGCCACGGTCGTAACCGCCGCCGCCACCGCCGCGTCCGCCGCGGTCAAAGCCGCCGCCGCCGCCGCCACGGTCGTAACCGCCGCCACCGCCGCCACGGTAACCGCCGCCGCCGCCACCGCCGCCACGGTAACCGCCGCCGCCGCCGCCGCCACGGTAACCGCCGCCGCCACCGCCGCCACGGTAACCGCCGCCGCCACCGCCGCCACGGTAACCACCGCCGCCGCCGCTGTAGCCGCCACCGCCGCCACCGCCGCCGTAACCACCACCACCGCCGCCGCCGCCGCCTTGGCGGTCGTTTTCTTTGACGACAATAGTACGACCGTCTAGGTCTGATTGATCTAAGGCTTCAATGGCAGCCTTAGCTTCTTCTTCGTTTGGCATTTCTACGAAACCAAAACCACGCGAACGACCGGTTTCCCGGTCGAGGATAATTTTTACTGACTCAACCTCACCGTACGCGCTGAAGGTATTTTGGAGGGTGTCTTCGTCAGTGTCCCAGCTTAGCCGAGCAACAAATAAATTCATAACAAAAAGGAAAATGAAAAAAAAGTATGATATGATTGAAAGCGAACAAATGGCTAAAGCAGTCGGTGAGGAGAAAACAAAAACACTTAAGATCTCTAGTTTTTTTCAAGCCTGCTCAAAATTCGCCTATTTAAACTATGTTAGTTACAAGTAGTTAAAGCCGACAAAACGTCGACTTGTTCGCAAAAGTAGGGGTTATTTCCTTTAAGCGGCGATTTTTCTTTAGTTTGACATAAATAAATGGGCGACTAACGCTAAATGAACACTTGGTTTTGGGCCCTTATTTCTACGATAAGAGACCTGAAAACTAGCAATCAGTAGCTTAGTAAACGGATAGCCTACAAGCGGTTACACACTCAAAAAACATACCCATGAGGTTGAACTGTATACCCTGCCTTAATTTTACCATACAACGAACCTAACTTTTACAATGAGGAATAATATCTTAGCCTTCACCGCCATCTTTTTTATTTGGTTATCGTTTAACGCTTGTCG
>CALEDI010000064.1 GCA_937949535.1 uncultured Lewinella sp.
CAACCAATTAAGCGAAAATTCGCTACTTTGCGGATCTAAACCTTAAAGTCAAGCAAAAAGATGTCTCAGTACCCCAAGTTATTCCAACCCCTCGATCTCGGCTTCACCACCCTGAAAAACCGCGTCTTGATGGGGAGCATGCATACCATGCTGGAAGACATCCCCGAAGGCCACGAACGCCTAGCGGCCTTCTACGCCGAGCGCGCCCGTGGGCAAGTCGGCCTGATCGTGACGGGCGGGGTAGCGCCCAATAAGGCAGGCTTGGCCCTGCCCATCGGGCATCCACTAAACAACGAAGACGAAGTCTGGAAGCATAAAGTCGTTACCGACGCCGTCCACGCCGAAGACGGGAAGATTTGTATGCAAATCCTCCACACCGGCCGCTACGGCTACTCGGAGCACAACGTTTCTGCCTCAGACACAAAAGCCCCAATATCGCCCTTCCCCGCGCGGGGCCTGACGGGCGAAGAAGTAGAACAAACCATCAAAGATTACGTGAACTGCGCCGAGCTGGCCCAGAAAGCGAACTACGACGGCGTAGAAATCATGGGCTCCGAGGGCTACCTCATCAACCAGTTCATCGTAACGAAGATCAACCGCCGTGAAGACGAATGGGGTGGGAGCTACGAAAACCGCATCAAGTTCCCGCTGGAGATCGTCCGCCGAACGCGGGAGGCAGTTGGGCCAAACTTCATCATCATCTACCGCCTTTCGATGCTCGACCTCGTAGAGGGCGGCTCTACTTGGGAGGAAGTGGTTCACCTCGCCAAAGAGATTGAGAAGGCGGGCGCAACGATCATCAATACCGGCATCGGTTGGCACGAGGCGCGGGTGCCGACCATCGGCACCATCGTGCCGAGAGGCGGCTTCGCTTGGGTGACCAAGCGGATGATGGGCGAAGTGAGCATCCCGCTCATCGCAACCAACCGCATCAATACGCCCGAAGTGGCGGAGCAGGTGCTGGCCGATGGGTGTTCAGACATGATCAGTATGGCGCGGCCTTTCCTCGCCGATGCGAACTTCGTGACGAAGGCCATGGCGGGCAAACCCGCCGAAATCAATACCTGCATCGCCTGCAACCAGGCTTGTCTGGACCACACGTTTACGCTTCAAGTGAGCTCTTGCATCGTCAACCCCCGTGCTTGTCACGAGACGATGATCGGGAACCCCTCCATTGCACCTGCGGCCGCGCCCAAAAAAGTCGCGGTAGTTGGCGCAGGCCCCGCCGGAATGGCCGCCGCCTCCGTCGCCGCCGAACGCGGCCACACTGTGACGCTCTACGAAGCAAGCGACAAACTGGGCGGCCAGTTCAACATGGCTACCGTCATCCCCGGCAAGGAAGAATACCAGCAAACCATCCGCTACTACGGCGTGATGCTGGAAAAACACGGCGTAACCGTACACCTGAACACCAAGGCGACGGCCGATGACCTAACCGGTTTCGACGAAGTCATCATCGCCACCGGTGTCACGCCCCGAAGGCTCGATTTCCCTGGCATTGACCACGAAAAAGTGCTCGACTACGCCGACGTGCTCGCCGCCAAAAAGAAGGTCGGTAAGTCTGTCGCCATCATCGGCGCAGGCGGCATCGGCTTCGACGTAGCCGAGTACCTCAGCCACGATTTCGACCACCCTAGCGTAAGCCTGAGCGTAGACGACTACATGAAGGAATGGGGCGTAGACCAAGCCTATGCCCGAGGCGGCGCACTGGCCACCAACCCTCAGCCCCTACCCAGCCCTCGCGAAGTGTACCTCCTGAAACGCTCCAAAGGCAAGCACGGCAAAGACCTCGGCAAAACGACCGGCTGGATTCACCGCTCAAGCCTAGCGATGAAGAAGGTGAACATGCTCGCGCAGTGTACCTACGATAAGGTAGACGACGCTGGCCTACACATCACCGTAGCCGGAGAACCCCGCGTACTCAACGTGGAAAACGTCGTCGTCTGCGCCGGTCAAGTGCCACTAAATGCGCTGAGCGAAAAACTCACCGCTGCTGGCGTGAAAGTCCACGTTGTCGGCGGCGCGCTGAACGCCAAAGAACTGGACGCGAAACGGGCGATTAAGGAGGCTTGGGAAGTGGCTATAGTAATGTAGTCGCTACCGCATTTAGGAGGTAGGGATGCTCACTTCGTTCGTAACCTCACCCCCGCTCCTCTCCGGCGGAGAGGGGAGATATGGATGCTGTGCGGGTTTCTGCCTCGTGCGGTAGCGACTACACTACCACATTACTACACGACTACCCCCTAGGCCGGTACAGTTGAAAAATAGCCTCAATCTCCCGATCACTGCGCAAATCGGGCAAAAAGTCCGTGAGTATTTCGTGGCTTTCGTAGTATTCGCTGAGGGCGGAATTGAGTAGGGAGAGGGCTTCGGCACGCCGGTTGGTCATTAGGTGTATGGCGACGGCGCCGTAGATCAGGCTGGCGTCTTCGTAGCGTTCCAGTGTGTCATTGATGAGGGTTAGGGCGCGTACTTCCTCGCCTTGCTCTACCATCAATACGGCGTAGGCGATGGTGGCGTCGCTGTACCGATCATCCATGGCTAGTGCCTTTTGGAAGGCAAATTCAGCTTCTTTGGCTTCGTTCATTGCTGCGTGGCAAAGACCTAGGCCGAGCCAGCAGTCTGGCGTATGGGCCTCGCGCTCTACGGCGCGGCCGTAGTTGTAAGCTGCAATGCCCCATTTCTGCTGCGCGGCGAAGCATTCGCCGAGGTGTTGGAAGATGTCGTACATATCTCCGTTGAGCTCAATAGCACGGAAGAAAGCCTTTTTGGCCTTTTCCAAGTGCCCAAGCATCTGGTAGGAACGACCAACACGCATGAAGGTCTCGTAACTGTCTTCAGACTTGTCGGACTCGAAGTAGGCGGTATAAGCCTTCAAGGCGAGTTCGTAGCGGTCTAAATCGAAGAGTTTGTCGGCGTATTCGAGGTCATAGATGGGGTTGTCGCTCTTTAGGGAGCGGGCATTGGCGAAGGCGTCGAGGGCATCGAAGTCGTTGCCGTCGTCGTCGTACCACAGGCCGGTGTAGTACCAGATGAGGTCGTTGAAAGGGTCTTTGGCCAGTAGTTTCTTGAAGAGTTTTAGCAAGCGCTTGCGGTAGGCGATGAATTCGCTGGCGTTGATGAGTTCTTCGAGGGCGGGCTCTTGGTAGGGATCAAGTTGGACGGCTTCAACGAGGGCGAGGAAGCTTTCCTCAAAGCGAAACTCTTGCATCAATAACAGGCCATCGAAGAAGGCCAAGAGGCTAAACTTCGCGTCTCCGCGCACGGAAGTCCGGAGTCGCTCCAAGACCGAGCGCGCAGGCTCTCGGTGGCCGAAGTGTACGAGCACTTCTAGGCGTAGCATTAGGGCTTCCTCATCGTTTGGGGCGTAAGTGTTCAGTTTTTCGAGGGTAGTAAAGGCCGCCTCTTCCTCTAGGTTAATTTTATGGATGAGGACTTTCCATTTGTAAAACTCCGGCGAGAACTGGTGTTGAGCAATGGCCAAATCGGCCACTTCCAACGTCCGGTCGTAATCGTGTTGCTCATAGTAATGCGCGAGCAACTCATCGAATTCTTCTTCCGACAGGAAGATCCCGTCGTTGTCCGTGTCGTTGTTTTCGTAGCGGGCCAGCAAGGCCTTCAATTTTTCGTTTTTCTTATTCATAGGGAGAAGCGGCGGGGCCGTAGCTTGGCGTTTAACTATTGCCCAAGCCCCGATGCTTAAACATACGATTTGTTGGGTCAAAAAGTTGCACGCAGCAACAAATTTTAAATGGCTCGCAAGGCTTATTGGAGCTAGAGGATAAGCGTCTTGGTGGGCTTGTCGGGTAAGCACACTCACCGCACCAAAACCACATCCCCTTTAAATACTTCCACCCGGCCGTCTACAAACTCGACGGTGGCGGAGAAAGCGAAGACGGCCGGGTTCATCGTTTGGCCATTGAGGCGCCCATCCCAGCCGGCGGCGGGGTCGTTGGGGAGGAAGTTGGTATGCTGGAAAACCGTCTCGCCCCAACGGTCGAAGATGGTGAAATCCTGAATCTGAACCACGCGGTTTAGGTTGGCGAAGGGCAAGAAGGCGTCGTTTATTCCGTCGTCGTTCGGAGAGAAACCGGTGGGGAAATAGACCTCGCGCCGAACATCCACGATCACCGCCACGCTGTCCGTCGCAACGCAGCCGTCTGAACTCAGCACCTCTATCACGTAGGTCGTCGTCTGGTCGGGCGTAGCGGTGGGGCGCAGGCAATCTGCGCAATCCAGGTCGAGGGCGGGCGTCCAGGTGATTTCTGTCAGGGAAGAGTCGGCAAAGTTGGTCCGGGTATTGATGAAGTGGGCTTCGCCGAGGGAAATCACGGCCGTAGGGTCGATGAAAAGGGTGAGCTCCGGAGGGGAGGGGATCTCGATCTCGTCCATCAGTTCGCAGCCGTTGGCGTCTTGGATGACGAGTTCGTAGCGGCCCGGTTGGAGGCTATCGGTCAGGGTCTCCGTAGAAAACGTCGCTCCGCCGTCGGTGGAATACAGGATCGGTTGCGTACCGCCGTCTACATCCGTAAACGCAATACTGCCGAAGGGCGTGGTACAATCCGGAACCGTCCGGTCTGCCTCGAAGCCAAGCAGCAGGGTTTGGGTCAGGGCAATGTCCGTCTCCGTCGTGCAGCCATTGGCTTCGCTGATGACGGTGACGGCGTAAGTACCGCTGCCTTGCACGATCGGCCTATCGGTGGTCTCGCCGTCTTGGATCACCCCGTCGGCAGAAGACCAAGCATAGACGAAGGGGCCGCTACCTTCGGTGCGGGCCTCTAGGCGAACGGGCTTCACGTCGCAACCCAAGTCAAAACCCGCCCCGAGGTCAACGATGGGAGCCATCACGTCTTCGGTCACGACTACTTCTAAGGTACTCATGCAGCGGGTGTCTTGGTTCAAGACGGTGAGGAGGTAGGTGCCGGGCGCATCTACTTCGGGCGAAATGGTGTTGCTGCCAGCAAGAATGTTGCCATCTGCCGTGGTCCAGCTCACCGCCGCATTACCCCCAGAGTTGCTACTGAAAGCCATGATCTCAACGCTGGAGACGAGGCAGTTCAACTCGGCGGGCGTGGCGGCCGAAAGCTCCGGCAGCCGAACATCCTCTACTACGTCGATACGCGCTTCGGCGGAGCAGCCGTTGCCGAGGTCAAGCACTGTCAGGACATAATTGCCCGCTTCCGTCACGGTTGGCGTGCGGGTATTGGCTCCGCTTTCAATCGTTCCGTCTGCGGTGGTCCAGTTGTAGGTAAAGCCGCCGCCACCAGACGACAAACTGCCGTCGAGCTGGACCGAGGTGTTGCGGCAGGTCAGAAACTCTGGGAAGGCGACGTTGGCGCGGGGCGGGTCGGTATCCGCCCCGATGACGATTGCGGAGGAGTCCGCACAGCCGTTGGCGGTGTTCAGTAGCACCACTTGGTAGGTTCCGGCTTGGTTGATGTCAACGTCGAAGTTGTTGCTGAGGCTCGTGATGTTTCCATCGGTGGTGGTCCAATTAGCGGTGTAGGTAAGGCCGGGCGGCGCGGGCGCGGCGCTGAGGGTCCGTTCGGTGGTGGCGCAGGTGAGGTCGCCTGCGGGGGCAATCTGTACGTCGGGCAAGGCGGTGTTTTGGGTTACGGCTACTTCGTTGGTGGCGGTACAGCCGTTGACATCGTCGGTGACGATGAGCTGGTAGGTGCCGGGGGTGTTTACGTTTAGGGTTGGCATCGTTCCGGCAGGGCCAGACGAGGCTTCGGCCCAAGCGTAGCTCAAACCGTTCATCGCACCTGCGGCCGCGCCCAAAACGAAAGCGGTGTCAACACAAGTCAGTATTCGGGCCTCCGGCCCAACATCAATGGCGGGCACCTCTTGGTTGGCCGTCACGGTCGTTTCGGTGGTCGTTGCGCAGCCGTTGGTCAGGTTCCGGACGGTGAGTGTGTAGGTCCCTGCCGCATCAATGGTGGGCGTAAGGCCAGCGGTGCTGCCTACAAAATTGCCATCGGGCGTAGCCCAAGACGCGCCAAACTCCAAGTCGTCGTCAGACTGGCTTCCGTCCAGTACCAAACTGCGGTCTCGGCAGGTAAGTTCGTTGTCTGGCCGGATGAAGGCAACGGGCGAAATGGTGTCTTGCCGCACCAAAACGGTCCGGGTATTCGTACAACCGGTTGCGTCGTTGGTCAGCGTCAGGGAGTAGTTTCCGGCTTCCCCAACGGATGGGGTAGGGCTGTCGGCTCCGCTCAAGATGTTGCCGTCGGTAGTGCCCCAAGCAAAGGAAAATCCTTGGCCCGAATCGGAGTTTTGTGCATCTAGGCCGAGCATCGTTACGTCGCAGTTCAAGACGGCGGGTGGGGCAATCTCGATGCTTGGCGGACTTACGTTTTCCACCACCGTTATGGCGTCCGAACCGGAGCAGCCGTTGAGGGTGTCGATGACGGTGAGGCGGTAGGAGCCGGGCGCGTTGATGGCCGCCGAAGGGCTGCCGCCGCCGCTCAGGATGTTGCCGCCGGAGGTCGTCCAGACATAGCGAATATCCGTTGCCGGAGTGCCGCCTTGGTTCAGTTGCAACACCGTGTCGAGACAGGTGAGGGTCGCCTCGGCGGGGCCGATGTCGATGGTCGGTACGTCGTCGTCGGCTACTACGTCAACGCTGTCTACCGTTGCGCAGCCGGTGGCGGGGTTGGTTACGGTCAGGAAGTAGCGGCCGGTGGCGCTGATGAGCGGATCGAACCGGTCTGGCGTGTCGGCGAACTGCCCGCTGGGCGAAGACCAGCGGTAGGCGAGGGTGTCGCCGAAGTCGGTTGCCGCGAGGCGAGTTTCTGTGATGGAGCAGTTCAGCGTCAGTTGGGTTCCGGCTTCGGCTGGCGGGTCAAAAGCGAGGTCGAGAACTTCTACGCTGCGCGTTGAGGAGCAGCCATTGGCGGGGTCGGTGATGATGAGTACGTAGGTGCCGGGGGCGTTCACTACGGGCGCGAGGCCATCGGTGCCGGAGACAAAGTTGCCGTCTGGGGTCGTCCATTCCCGAACGAAAGCGAGGTTGGTAGCAGCGCCGGAGGCGTTCAGCGAAATGCTTGGGTTGTCGCAGGTGAGCGGAGCTGGTTCGGCGATCATGTTGTCTGGAGCGCTGTCGTTTTGGCCCACCGTTATGGTTGTTTCGGTGGAGCAACGGGTCTCCCGATTGATGACCATGAGCTGGTAGGTGCCCGCCGAGCCGATGAGGGGCGCAAGCGTGTCGGTGGGGCCAAGCAGCGCACCGTTGGTGGTCGTCCATTGGTATTCAAAGAGCGCGTTGGGGCCGGAGGCGGTGCCGTTTAGCCGCGCGGTGGTCGTGTTGCAACTGAGGGTGAAGGGCTGGCCGGCGTTTGCGGAGGGGGGCGTCAGGTTGCTGCCTATCGTTATGGTGGTGTCTCGGCGGCAGCCGGTGGTGGTGTTGGTTACTCGTAGGGTATAATCTCCTGCGCCCTGAACGCTGGGGGCTAGGCTTCCTGCGTCGGCCAATACGGAGCCGCCGTTGGTGGCGGTCCAGTTGTAGGAGATGTTGGGGCCGCTAGAGGAGCCTAGGGCATCTAGGTTTTGGGTGGCGCGGCCGCAGGTGAAGGGTAAGGGTTCTTGCAGCGTAATGTCCGGCAAGGTTTCGTCAATAACGACAACGACGGTATCCATCGCAAAGCATCCCGAAGATGGGTCTTCGACCAGCAAAACGTAAGTTCCTGCCGCATCAACGCTGGCGGCTGGCGTGTCTCCTCCGGAGACGATGTTGCCGTCGGCCGTCGTCCAAGTATAGGTAGCCCCGAAGGTGACCGTCGAGCCCGCCGCGTCTAATATTACAGCCGAGGCCATACAGTTCAGCATCGGCGGCGGGTCGGTGATGTTGGCGATGATGTCGGGCTTGTTCTCGGCTACGGTTACGGGCAGGGTTGCTTCGCAGCCGTTGTCGGTGTTGATGACGGTCAGGACGTAGGTTCCGGGCTGGTCAATGAGCGGGTCTAAGGTGTTGGCTCCTGCTACGATGTTGCCGTCTGCTGTCGTCCAGTTGGCCGTGAAATTGGGCGGGGTTGCTGAGCCGAATGCATCCAAGCTGAAGCTTGCCGGAGATACGCAGTTGAACGCACCGGGCGGGTCTATGAAGAGTATGGGCGCGTCGTCGTCGGCCTCCACTTCTACGAAGGCAAACTCCGAACAGCCCGTGGTGGTATTCGTGACGTCTAGCTCGTAGAAGCCCGGTTGGTCGATGACGACGTTGAAGGCGTCGGCTCCGGAGACGATGCTGCCGTCGTTTGTCGTCCAGGAGTAGACGATGTCTGCCCCTACAGAGGAACCATCGGCGGCCAGTTCGCCCGTAGCGTTGCCGCAGGTGAGGGGTTGGATGATCACCGCGTCTGCGGTGGTGGGTGTTTGGTTTTCGGTAACGACGACGAAAGTCTGATCGGTACACTGCTGCACACCGTCGTCGTAGACGGTAGTAAGTATATAAATGCCAGCTTGGTCTACGGTAGGGAAGCGGGTATTGATACCGGAGACGATGTTGCCGTTCGTGGTGGTCCATTCATAGAAATAAGTCGCTCCTTCGCTGGAGCCGGTGCCGTCTAGCTGAACGGATGCGGGGGTGGTGCAGCCTAGTTCTACGGGGCTAGCGGCTTGAGCTTCTACGGTTACTTCCCGAACGGTTACTTCGTCGGTCTGCACACAGACCGGCCCGAAGAAGAGGTCGTCGATAGCGAAGTCGTTCCCGCTGGGCGCGGTGTTTTGGTTCGTGATGCAGATTTCGGCCGTTGTTGCGGCATCAGACATCCAGGTTTCCGAAAACTGCTCCCAGTCGCAGTTGGAGGAGGGCGCCCTAAAGCTGTTTCCGAGCGGAGCGCCGTTTACGGAGAACTGCAACTCGGCGGGGTTTTGGGCAACAACCGTAACGAGCCAAGCATTGAAGGCGTACTGCGTATTGGGCTGAACGGCTACGGTTTGGCACCAGACGTCGTCTCCGGCGGTTCCCGATCCGTTTACGACCATCATATTGCCGTTGCCGCCCGTATGGTCTCCGCAAAAAGCAAAGCCGAAGTGGGTGAAGAAACTGTTGATCGCAACGGCGTACTCTCCTTCGTTGGAGAGCAGGCCGTTGCTGCCTCCGGAGCCGGGGTCGTAATCTGTCGTAAAGTCACTGTCTCCTGCGGAGAAGTCTCCGTTGATGATCAAGTTGAGGGCGGGGTCAAAGACTTCGGCGGTGAGGGTGTAGGTAACTTCGCCAGCTGCGGTCGCTACGGGGTTGAGCACGAAGGGGTTGTCTAGCCCTGTTGTTGGAGACCAAGAAAAGCCCGCCACGTTTGACCCCGATATGGCGGCGTTGATCTGGGCTTGCCCTCCTCCGGGGCAGATGGCGGCGTCTGGGCCAGCGTCTACGGTTAGGCCGCATTGTGCGGAGAGTACGAAGGGAGCAAAAAGCAGAAGAAAAAGAGTAGCGTAGCGAAAAAGTGTCATTGTAGCTGAGGAAGGGGATGAGTCTTGTCAGCAAGGTAGGGTAATTCTTGGGGAATGTGTTGTAGGCAAGGTAGGTGTGTGCGTAACCAAATGCACCGTCCGCGATTTTACACCTCGGATGTAGGGTGATAAGAATGTTGGTAAAGTAGCCACCAAACTCGACAGGCGAACTTTTTCGCTAGGTAAAGAACTCGTAATCTCTAGAAGGCAAAGTGTTTATGTAAGGACTAAATATGCACCTAGTCCTGTGAGCGAAAAAGGATTCGACTGGCGAGTTACCACGAAACTCGCCAGTCGAGCACGAAGTACTGCGAAGCACATCCTTTTTTGTCGCTGCTTTGAAGGAAGAATTTGGTTATTACAA
>CALEDI010000065.1 GCA_937949535.1 uncultured Lewinella sp.
CTAAATGATAAAAATAGCAGTTGCCAACGATTTAGCGAAGGCGGCAGCCGCAGCGGTTTTGCTCCCCTCCCCGATGGGGTAGGGGCTGGGGGTGGGGGTTTGTGGCCATGTCAACTTATGTATATCCCGTAGGCCGGAGGCCCTCACCCCAGTTAAGAGAGCGACATTCGCCCAATTAGAGTTGAAGCCGCCCCCCATCAAAGCGGTTCTGGTTGGAGGGTATTTCGATGAAGTCCAACGTACCTGGCTTAACGGCGATGGAGAACTGGTAAGTGTTCCGCTGCGGAGCCCAGCTAAAGCGCATTTCCCAACAGTGTAGGTCGCGTACAAAACTGAGGTACGGGTAAGTGATCCGCTTATCCGTGAAGGAGTACCCGATCTGGCCGATGTTGACGCTCCAGTTGTTGGTGAGCTGCAGCGCTCCGCGCAGCTCAATGGAGTTGGCTACCTGGTTAAAACGGACCGTCCCCCGGTCATCAACATCGGGGTTTTCGGTATCAAACTCTCGTTGGAAGTTGAAATTGAAGGTATGCCGAATGCTGAAACGCTCCAGAAGGCTCAAGAAATCCGTCTCCTCAAAGAGCGTATTCTCCTCTTCCCTACGCTTGCGGCGCTCCTGCTGTACGTCGGTGACGTACTCCTCTTCTTCGCCCTGAAACAGTTGGCGAATTTTAGCGACGGTGATGTTGGTGGAGATTGAGGTCGTGAGCCGGGTCAGGGATAGCGGGAAACGCCCTTCGGAGAGGTTGAAGGTATTCCTTCGTGTAAACTGGCCCTTGTCTGCGTCGTAGCTGGAGATGTAGGGATCAAACGTACCGCGCACGTTCACGTTCGTTACGCCCTTGAAAAAACGGGTAGAACCACCGATGGAGACTTCGCTCCACTTCAGGCTGTCCTTGGTATAATCCCAACTTCCACTGACCGAAATGTTCTGCAATAGGTCTACATTTTCAGAGATGCTGTCTTGCTTGTTCCAAACCTTGGCCTGAAAGAGGTTCGCGATGCTGTAGCTGACGCCCAAGCTGCGTTCGGACTTGGGCGGTTGGCCAAAGATTTGGTTCGCGAAGGGAGAAAGCAAGTTGGTAGGGTTATTGCTCAGCGGGTCAATACTTCCTTCTTCCAAGAAATAAGGATCACCGGTGATGTAGTCTGAGCCAGTAGTATAGTCTGGCGCATAACCGAAGGTGATGCTGGGCTTCATGACATGGCGCAAGCCCTGCAACCCGAGCAAACCTTTCCCCTTGAATTTCACCTTACCAAACACCTGGGTACTCATACTGATGCCCGCCGAGAAAGTGCGGTAACTAGCGAGGCCAGGGTCAAGCTCTGAGGTAATGGAGCCTAGGCTGGTGGTATCAACCCTGATCTCGCCCGTAATTGGGTCAACGATGGTGTCGCGCACGATGTCGCCTTCCAGAAAATAGCGTTGGCTTTTGCCGTAGTAAACTTCTCCGTAGCTGATGTTGGGGCTCACGTTGAAGTATTTCAGGACGTTGAAGCTCAGGCCACTCGTGATGTCGTGCCGAAAACCGTATTCGCCATCGTCTAGGGTAGCTTGCTGGAAAAAAGTGGAATCTGGCGCTTCAAACTCAGAGCGCAGCGCGCTTTTGTAACGGAAGTTGAGCTTTTTGTACCAAGCCGTAGTCTTGCCCGGGAGGTTGCGCAGCGGGTAGATGGTTTGGGTAGAGAAGGCCGCGTCGGGGAAGTTGACGGTAATGATACGGGTTTGGTTGTTTTGGCTGTGGTTGAGGCCAGCGGTTAGGGTAGATTTCAGCTTCGGGAACGACTTATTGATGTTCATACTAGACCGGATGGTGTTCTGGCTTGCCGTTTGGTAATCGTTCTGGAAACGCTGGTCTACTAAGTTGGTCTGGAAGTTGATGTTGCCCCCAAAAGAGAAGGTTGGGTGGGCGGCGCGGTCTTGCCGGTGGCTCCAGTTTAGGGTTATGCCCTTGTTTCGTTCAATGGCCAGTTCGTTCTCAACGCGCTGGTTTTTGAAGCTGAGGTTGAAACTGCCCGAGTATTTGTACCGCCGGACGTAGCGGACGTTGGACTGGACACTGTAAGTTCCCTTCACGAAATAATCTGCGGTAAGCTCTAGATTAACGTGCTCGCCAATGGGGAAGAACCAGCCAACGCCTTGAAGACCGTAGCCGCCGAGGCGCTGGTCGTATTGATAATCTGAGGGGAACAGCAAGCCGGTACTACGGCCAGATTTGAGGGGAAAGAAGCCAAAAGGTAACCAGAGCGGCGTTGGCATGCCCATGATTTCCAAGTTGCTCGGCCCAATGACGGCTAGGCGATTGGGGACAACCTTGGCCTTGCGTGTTCGGATACCGAAGTGCGGGTGCTCATCGGAGCAGGTAGTAAAGATGGCCCCTTCGGTATAGATCACGTCGGCCTTGGTGGTGTCGTTTACGGTGATGGCACCGGAGACGAACTTCGATTTGCCGCCACGGACGAAGATGTCGTCTTGGGTGGTGGTAGTGCCGTAAACGATGCCTTTGCGCGTTTTGAAGTTGTAGCGCATGCTTTTGGCGTCAAAATTCTGCCCGCCGTCGGAGAACTCTGGAAAGCCGGAGGGGCGGCCGATGCTGTCTGGCAGCGGGCCGGCGTCAACGATGTTGGTGCCGTAGTTGAGTACGATGTGGTTGGCCTTCAGACTGATGGTTTGGTAATCTACGGAGGCATCGCCGTAGAGGTGGATTTCCTGGGTGTCGAAGTCTACCCACATACTGTCGTTGGCGGCGTAGTCTACCGGCGCGGTCAGGGAGTCTGGAGACATTTGGAAATCTGCCGAAGAGCCGCTGTATTTGGGCGCAGGAAGGGAGTCGTTGGGGAGGAGTTGCGGAGTGCCTGCTGCTTGGATTAGGGAGTCTAGATTGACGGCTTGTTGGGGTGGCGGAAGGGTGTCTGGCGCGGACGCGGGTGCAGGGTGAGGAACCCCGGACTGCGCTGCGCTGCGCCTGGGGATATCCGAGGGGGATTCGGTACGCGAAAGTTGGGCATCGGAGCGTTCTATAACCCCTCCTTGCACCTGCGTCCCCGCCAAAAACAGGCTTATGGCTAGCAAGAAGCGTAAGCTCAGGGTCCGAATAATATCATATATTTGCGTATCCCCTTGATTACCGGAGTTGACCGGAGGCTGAACTAAAACCAATGATACCAAGAGTTTACTACGCACTATTGTTGCTGTTGTTTTTGTGTACCCCAATGACGACGGTTAGCACCGCAACGTCGTTTGGGGCCAACGTTTTTAACTTATCCTTAAAGGATGAGGCGCGCAAAAGTACGCACTGCAACCTGCAACCTGCAACCCGCAACCCGCAACCTGCAACCTTCAAAGTAGTCTTAGACGCTGGCCACGGCGGCAAAGACCCCGGCGGCATGGGAGACAACAGCTATGAAAAGACGATTGCCCTCAAGATTACCCAGCTTTTGGCCATCGGCATCCGTACCAACTTCCCCAATGTAGAAGTCATCATGACCCGGTCAGACGACACCTTCATCCCGCTCTACGAGCGCGCCCGGATCGCTAATGATGCTAGCGCAGACCTCTTCATCAGCATCCACGCCAACATCATGCCCGGAGGCACGTCTACCTACGGTACGGAAACCTTCGTGATGGGCCAACACGTAGCCGAGCACAATCTCGCGGTAGCCAAGCGCGAAAACGCCTCCATCTTGCTGGAAGACAACGTTCAGAAAAACTACGGCTACGACCCCAACAGCGACGAGGGCCACATCATGATGAGTACCTTCCAACACGCTTTTCTGGAGCGCAGTATCCTCTTCGCGGACCTCGTTGAGTCTCAGTTTAAAAACGCAGGCCGCAAAAGTAGGGGCGTAAAACAAGCTGGTTTTGTGGTACTGAAAGAAACCACCATGCCCGCCGTGTTGGTAGAAACCGGCTTCATGAGTAACCCCAACGAAGAGGCTTACCTGCTGAGCGAGACCGGGCAGCAAGAGCTAGCCAATTCGATCCTTAAAGCCTTCGCGGCCTATTATAAAAGACTGGTTGGTAGCCAAGAAGGCAATTCGGTTGCAGCAACATCTGCGCCTAGAAACGCCAAAGCTTCGGCTGCGCGGCCAACTTTTCCCCTTTTAACGAAGAGCCCCTCCGTAGACGTTCTGAGCAAGGAAGTTCCTGCTTCTACGCCGCCAACGGCGGCGCGGCGCAGCCAGTGGTCGGCCCGAGGAGGTGCTCCTAGCCCCATCGTTTACCAATCTCCTTTGCCCGTAAGCGCTAAAAGCCTTCCGGTGCCTCCGGCCTCGGGCAACAACGCGCCCTTACCCGTTACTTACGGCACGCCGGTCTCCGTTCAGGCCCAACCCCAGCCAGTGGCTCCGCGCGACGAACAACTGTCTAGTTTGCTAAGCCGAGAAGTAACCAACAGCCTAAATACCCAACCGGCAGTGTATGAACGCACTCGGCGAGCACCGGCTCCCGTTGCCATTCAGCCGCCTTCGGACTCTACCCCCTATACCTTTAAAAAAGCGAAGCAAGTAGCTGCACCGCCTCCCCCCCCGAGTCTCGACCTCGAAAGCATCCCCGACCAAAAGCTCCTCTACGCCGTCCAGCTCATTGCTACCGAGCGGGAGATAGACCTGACCAGCGCACAATGGCAGCGGGTCCCCTACCCGATCCGAAAAGTCAGGGAAGGGCGGTGGAACAAATACCAGATTCGTGGGCTCGCTACTGCGCAAGAAGCCAAGGCGGCCAAACAGAAAGCAAAAGACGCTGGCGTAAACGAAGCAATGGTGGTGGTGTATTACAATAATAAGCGTTTATCTCCATCTTCTGTACGGTATTTGCTTGGTCGGTAATACACCTAGGGTTTAAATCCTATTTCAGCGTGCCAACCTGACTAAAATGACTATCTTGGCCGTTATAACCATCCATTTACAAATGGCCAACTTACCAACATTATGTCAGGAAATTTCACGTTTGAGCTGCTGTGCATCGACCCAGCAGATATCAATTCCCAAAAAGCGTTCATTCACGCACTCAGTTATTCGAAAGAGGTATGGAACGGCAAATCGCCCATCATTACTCAGGATAAAAACGGACAATCTTTTATCAAAGGCGAAGAAGGAATGCAACTTACTGTTCTTCCCGTGGATACCAGTAAGATTATCACTGATCTTGTAGAAGCAGCCTTTGTGCTTCGTATTGAAAGCAAGTATTTTGAAACGCTCGAACCTTACCGCCAACGCCTACTAAAACACCTCCGAGAAACCCTCAAGTTTGCGCACCTCCGAATCCTTAAAGATGATATTTCGGCAGAGATTGCGAACCAGCTGTACCCCAAGATCAACTCCGTTGAGAACCTACTCCGCCGCTACCTCATCAAGTTCTTCTTTCAGCGGGTAGGCATGAACTGGTGGGAAGTGACCGCTACGCCAAAGATGATCGATAAGGTCAAGAACCGCCAACGGAACCGCTCTAACCAGTTTAGTTACTTCATCAACTCCGACATCGAGTTCGCAGACTTCGATGACCTCGGCCTACTGATCTACAAACAATCTACGGGCTTCAACGACCCCGAGCGGGTCTTGGAGATGCTGGACCAAGTAAACACCGTAGACGACCTCAACGAACTGAAAGGAAACCTACGGGGCAACTACACCAAATACTTCAAGACGTTCTTCCGCGATAAGAACTTCGAGAAACTCTGGAAGGACATGTCGAAGATCAGGAATAAGGTAGCCCACCAAGCGACTTTTTTCCACAGCGAACTCAAGAAAGGCAAAGACCTCTCTGCGGAGTTGACCCGCATCATTACGGAAGCGGAAAAACACATCGATGAGATTGTACTCAGCCTCAAGGAGAAGCAAGCCATCCATCGGGCCAACATCGACATTGTTCGGGAGGAAGAGGAAGAAGCCAAAGAGCAGGAAGCCCAAGAGGTGATGGCAGGCAGCCGCGCACCAACAGACTTGCCCCGTGGGGAAATGCAGGAAGAAACCGATCATTCCGACTACGACAACCGCGTAAAGCTAACCGGTCCGAAAATACTCGGCAAGATCAAGTTGGAGCACAAAGTAAAGACCTACCACAAGACGGCAGCCCCCGGCTATATCGTAATTACGGAAGAAGAAATCATCATGCACCTCGAAGAGGCGCTGAGTTTGAACTATACGGACTATGTTGGCCTGAAGTGGTTTGTAACGCAGTTCTTGGCCAATAAAGGCTATGCCATCGGTACTACCTATTCGTTGGTCAATATCCTCATTGAGCAAGAATCCATTATCCTCTACGATAAGGAGAGTCCAGACGGGCACATGATTAAGGCGGTTCGCCTACCGGGGTAAGTGTAAAGTGGCTCCGCGCTTGTTTTGATAGCGGGAGCCACTTTCCTCGGCAGCCTACTAGAGTTTTATTTCCCACCCATATTAAAACACCAATTCGTGTCACAAGATTCTGAGAAGGACCCCGTTGGTCCTAGCTCCGCACCTACTCCCGTAGAAGCGGCTCCCGTAAAAGAAACCGTTTTCGAGCGGGAAGACCACTTGTTTGGGCTTGTCCGGACAAACCTGTTTTTCATTCTGGTAGCGGTTACAACGTTAGCTTTTCTGGGAATGATTGGTCAGTTTTTGATTACAGTCTTATGGGCTGTTGTGCTGACGATGATTTTCTACGGCTTGTTTAAGTGGGTTCGGCGGAGGGTCGGCGAAAACCGGCGGGGCTTGGCGGCGGCGATTACCTCGCTGTTGATCTTCTTCTTCGTCATCATTCCGTTCATTCTTCTGGCTATTGCCTTGTTCAATCAAGGACTTGGGCTGTACCAATCTATTGAAGCAGGGGAAATAGACCCTAACTTGGTAGTAGACTATGTAGAGCGCCAGATACCGGGCATTTACGATATGCTGGGCGAAGCGGGCATTAGCCCCAACGGTGTTCGGGAAAAGATCACTGAATTGGTAGGCACCCTGAGCCAGTTTATTGCCACCAAGGTGCTTAGCTTAGGTAGCAATCTTGTCAATGTGTTTGTACAGTTTACGCTGATGCTTTACTTGCTCTTTTTCTTCCTGAAAGACGGCAAGCAGGTCACCCAGAGCATCATTGATACCATCCCGATGGGCAACGTTCGGGAACGGCAGCTCTTTGCGCGTTTTGCGCAGGTGAGCAAGGCTACGCTGAAAGGCACTTTGGTTGTTGCGTTAGTACAGGGCTCTATTGGCGGGCTTATTTTTGCCATCCTCGGCATACCTGCGGCCTTGCTGTGGGGTGTTGCGATGACGTTGTTGGCCTTGTTGCCCGTTGGCGGAAGCGCCATCGTTTGGTTCCCTACCGTCATCATCCTGTTCGCACAGGGCCACCCCATCAAAGCCGTTATTTTACTGGTGGTTGGGGTGCTCATCATTGGCCTTGTCGACAATCTCCTGCGGCCGCTACTCGTTGGCCGAGACACCGAAATGCCCGACTATCTGGTCTTGATCTCTACCCTTGGCGGTATTACCTACTTTGGCCTTAGTGGTTTTGTGATTGGGCCAACCATTGCCGCACTGTTCATTACCGTTTGGGAGATGATGGGGCGGGATTATGGGGGGGATTCGGCTTAGGGGGAGTTGGTACCGAACACATAACCTCCCCCCTGCACCTGCTTTCGAGCCCATAAAGCCACAAGCGAGTTATCCCGAACGCCGCTACGAGCGTTCGGGCCTAGAGTTATAAGGGATCATCCAAAAATATCCATCAAGCCGTTCACCATAATGATGAGCGAAAAGACGATCGCACCAACCAAGATCAGGTTAGTGAGCCAGCGGTTGCTGGGCAAACCAGCGTCTTTACGGTTCCACAAGATCAGGAAGCACAACACCACCAGCGGAAGCGCAAACACGTTGAAAACCTGGGTAAATATTTGGCCTTTGATCGGGTTGAAGCCAAACAGCGGCACGCTGAGGGCCAGAATACTTGCTACGCCCGTAATCACTTTAAACCGCGTTGAGCTCACGTCTAGCTTTCCGGAGTTGTAGTCTCCCAGCATCAGCGGAACGATCATCAAACACGGGAAGATGGACGAAAGGCCAGCACTGAGCGTACCGACGAAGAAGATGCTTACCGCAAACTTACCCACTGAGGGCTCCAGCGCCGCAGACATATCAAGGACGTGCGTGATTTCATTGCCCTTGCCAAAAAGGCTGCCACTCGCCACCGCCATGATGGCACCGCTGATGGTGAAGATGAGTAACGCAGAGATGATGGCATCGTTGCGCTGCACCTTGAAATCGGCCTTAGTCCAGCCCTTCCCTTGAATAAACAGCGGGCGAGACAAGAAAGTAGCCGCCGCCATAGTAGTACCCACAAAAGCCGCAATCAGGATACCAGCATTGTCTACCTTAGGAATCTTCGGGACCAAGCCGTTGATGACGTCTGAAGGCAGCGGGAAAACAAAGAACAACGTAAAGATGAACGACAAGCCCATCATAGACACAAACAGCGCCAAGAGTTTTTCGAAAACAGAATAGTTCCCCTTAATCAGTAACGTATAAAAGATGCCGATCACTAATAACGCGATGCCCAACACTACCGAGTATTTATGCCCTTCGATGGCAGGGAAGTTGATCGACAATACCTCGTAGATGACGTTAGACGTGATGCCCAGAATGCCAATCAGGGAGTTCCACTGCCCAATGCCTACCGCAGCAATAATGGCAATACCAATGATATTTCCAAGGGGAAGGTGCTTCTTGACCGCATAAAGCGCCGTCTCCCCCGTAGACAAATAGTAAGTGCCAGACACATAGATGAGCACGCCGGAAAAGAGGCAACTGAAAAACAGCACCCAGAGCAAATCCATCCCAAAGTTGTTTCCGGCAACGATCATGGAGGTTACACTTCCCGTACCGATGGTGTAACCGATTGCGAAAATGCCGGGGCCAAAGGATTGTAAGAACTTAGTTATCTTGTTCATGGTTCGTTTGCTTGGAGTAGCTGAAAGGTTGGTTTTTGTAAAGGCTCTAAGCTACATATTGTAAACACCTCCATTGATGTCTAGCGTAGCCCCCGTGATGAACCCATCGTACTCTGAAGCTAAGTACAGAACCGCCCGCGCCACATCATCAGCGTTGCCCGCTCGTTGGATGGGGATACCGGCTACTGTTTTAGCGGCCGATTCCTTGGTCGTATGCGTATTGTGGAACGACGTTCCGAGGATGAGACCGGGCGCAACAGCGTTGACCCTCGTTCCCTGCGGGCCCAGCTCAGAAGCCAAAGCCCTGGTAAACGTAAGGATAGCCCCCTTACTGGTTGCGTAGGCCAACGACCCAGCGTGCCCTCCTTTACGCCCCGCCAATGAAGACAGGTTCACGATGCTGCTGTTCTCGTTTTTTGCTAAGTGCTGAGCAGACGCCCGCGTAACGAACATCATGGACGTGAGGTTGATGTCCATCACCTTGTGCCAAAAGTCAGTACCGATGTCGTGTAGCTCATGGCGGGCAACCAGTGAACCTGCATTGTTGACCACGATGTCTAGGCCGCCAAGTGCTTCCACCGTTTTTGCAACCAGTGCGTTCGCCTCCGCTTCTTTGGTCAAATCTCCACCAACAGCCGCCGCTTTTTGCCCTTTACCAAGCGCATACGCCTTGAGTTGGTCCGCTTTGTCTGAGCTAGAAAAATAGTGGATGGCCACGTTGGCTCCAGCATCAATGAAGTGCCGCGTAATGGATTCACCGATGCCTTGGGCGCCAGCGGTGATGAGGACGTTCTTACCCCTTAATTTGTCTGTGTTGATCATGATGACTGCTTTCAGATATTACGTAAACTTATAATACCTGAAAGCAAATGTATGTATTGGCTAGGGCATGGGCAACTTTCGGGCATGATTCCCCACAGGCTGATCGTGGAACGGTAGCTTTGGGCGCGTGCGCGGGTGCAGGGGGAGGTTTACTTGCTACCCCAACAACTCCTCCACCACCGCTCCACCGATAGCCAAGCTAGCCGTAGCCGCCGGGCTAGGCGCATTGGCAACGTTCACCAGTCGGTCGCCTTTGTAGAACAGGAAATCGTCGATCATTTCGCCCTTCGGGCCAACGGCCATGGCGCGTACCCCCGCGCCGCCAGTAGTGAGATCGGATAGCTGAAGCTCCGGCATGAGCGGAAGGAGGCTATTCAGGAAAGCCTGTTTGCTAAAGCTCCGGTGCAGTTCCTTTGCGCCCTTGCGCCAATACTGCCGGGCGAGGGCCTGAAAGCCGGAATACTTGACCGTAGCGGCCAGTTCGCGCAGATTTACCGTCCGGTTGTTGTACCCCTCGCGGGCAAAAGCGAGCACCGCGTTGGGGCCGGCCTCTACCCTGCCGTCGATCATCGGGGTGAGGTGAACGCCAAGGAAAGGAAAAGCCGGGTCTGGGACGGGATAAATGAGGTGCTGCACCTTAGCGGCTGCCTCCGGCCCAAGCTCGTAGTATTCGCCCCGGAAGGGCAAGATTTGGACGTCTGGCTCGTGGCCGGTCATCTTCGCCAGCAGGTCAGATTGGAGGCCGCCGCAGTTGATGAGGTGATGGGCGCGGAGCTCGCCGGTGGAAGTCTTTATTATATAGGTCTTGTCTTCTTGTTGGCAGCCAAGGACTTCGGTTCGGAGCTGCACCACCCCTCCCTTGCTTTCGATGCAGGCGCGGTAGGCTTCGCTGACGGCGGCGTAGCCGATGATGCCTGCCTGCGGAACCCAGAGGGCGGCGATGCCGCCGATGTGGGGGCTGCGCTCGCGCATTTCATCGCCGCTCATCCATTGCAGATCGGTGAGGCCGTTGGCGATGCCGCGTTGGTGGATTTTTCGGAGGCCGGGCAGTTCGGCTTCGTTGGTCGCAACGATGAATTTGCCGGTGAGTTGATAGGGGATGTTTTCTTCGTCGCAGAAGTCTAGCAATTCGCGGTAGCCCTTTACGCAGAGGCGAGCGCGGGTTCCGCCGGGCAGGTAGTAAACGCCGGAGTGGATCACACCGGAGTTGTGGCCGGTTTGGTGGGCGGCAACGCGGTCGGCTTTGTCCACAACGATGATCTTCCAGCCGGAGCGGCGTTCCTGAAGTTTGAGGGCGGTAGCTAGGCCAACAGCTCCGGCTCCGGTGATGAGGGCATCGTAGGTCATAACGGTTTTTTGATGTCCCGGTCGAGGCTTTCCAAGCCGAGTT
>CALEDI010000066.1 GCA_937949535.1 uncultured Lewinella sp.
GGTAGTGGCCAAAAGTTGAGTCGGATTGTCAAGAATTTTGTCTAAGTTCATGTGAGAAGATAACAATTTCTGAGCTTCCGCCTCTCGCGTATGCACGCGCATCGCTCGCGCGCAGTGTGAAAACAACTAACATATCCTCTAATAGTTAGAACAAAATATTGCCCTTAGGCGACCCTTAGCTACAAGCAAGAAAATAGAGATGAAAAAAGGAGTTGTAAAATCAGTATGTAAAAGCGAAACACATACTTTTAGTAAATTCAATTGCGATAAAATCGTTTTGTTAAAAGGGTTAGGAGTGGAAGGTGATGCCCATAAAGGAAAAAATGTAAAACATCGATCACGAGTTGCAAAAGACCCAAGTCAACCTAATTTAAGGCAAGTTCACTTAATTCACTCTGAGCTTTTTAGTGAATTAAAAGAAAAAGGATTTGATATACAAGACGGAGAAATTGGGGAAAATATTACAACTCAAGGAATAGATTTATTGAGCTTGCCTAAAGGTGCTTTATTGAAGATTGGCGAAACTGTAAAAATTGAGGTGACAGGGTTAAGGAATCCTTGCAAACAACTCGATTCATTGCACAAGGGATTAATGAAGGCTGTATTAGACCAAGACAAAGATGGAAATCTAATTCGGAAAGCCGGGATAATGGGAATCGTATTAGAAGGGGGCGAAATAACAATTGAAGATAATATTGTCATTGAATTACCACCAAAACCCTATGTGAAATTGGAACGAGTGTGAAAAAGCCAGTAGCTAACTGCATAATGTAGCAACCTTGCCCCCAATACGCAACCTTTGCTCGTCCCCCCTACGATTCATCCCTATGGCTAACTAGTTCCCTAATGCCTAGTCCCACATCTCCTTCTCCAAGCCATCAATAAGCCGTACGGCATTTTTCCAGTACAGCTTTTCGAGGATGGGCTTGGGCAAATCCAGCCCATACATTTTCCAGAAAGCGTGGTAGCGTTTATAGTAAGGGAAGTACTCATCGTCGGATTCTAGAACGCGGAAGTAGGTCGCGTATTCCGCTGGCCGGTAGGAGTCTTTGCCGAACAAGACCCGGTCTTGGTACTGCTCGAAGAAGCGGTTGGCTGCCCTTGGCTGGCGGCCGAGCTCGGCGATAACGGCACCGATTTCTACGTTCACGTTGGGGTTCGCGTCGAGGAACTTACCGAGGTAAGCCAGGTCGTTGCCGTACCATGCCATGTGGGCGGCGATGAAGTTGGTGTTGGGGTGCTGCTTGAACAGGTCGTGGGCTTCGCCAGCGATGGTTTCCCAGCTTACGCGCTCGTTTTCCTGCTTGCGGTTGGGTTTTAGTTTCAGCTCTAGCCAGCGTTCGTTGTTCTCGTCGTGCGGCTGCCAGAACTGTTTGGGGTCGGCGTAATGAATCAGGACGGGCCATTTAAACTCCCCGGCCAACTCGAAGATGGGCGCGAGGCGCGGGTCGTTGATTTTGATCCGGTTGCCAGCCTTGTCGGTATTGCTCATGCCCTGAGATTTGTAAATCTTGAGGCCGCGCGCACCGATGCTTTTATCGAACCGTAGCTGGGCCAGCGTCGCTTCCAAATAATCCGGGTCATCGATGCTGCGGATGTTGATGTTCGTGAAGCAGATGATGCGGTCTTGGTAGCCCTTTTTGTTGATGTTGTCCATCATTCCTTTCAGGGCTTCGCCGCCCCGACCGCTTAGGTTGACGACGACTTTCATGTTCAGCTCATCCATTTCACCAATGAGCTTGTCGAGGTCTTGTTTACCCATTCGCCAGTGGTGGCTGTGGATATCTACGAAGGGGATGCTCGCCGAAGTCATGATGTGCTCCGGCACGACCAAACTGCTGGGCGGATCGTAGTCTTCAAAACTGACGGTCAGGGTAGAATCTACCTTTTTGCGCTGCTGCGCTACAAGGAGTAAGGGGAGAAGGGAGAAAAGTAGGAAGGGGAGGAAGCGCATTGGTTTTTTTGTGGTTGTAAGGTAGGATTAATCTTACGTTTGTAGTATGAAAGACTTAAATGACGATGATTTTCTAGCCATGCTGGCCTTTTTGCATAGCCGTCAAACTGTCTTGGTCTCCCCAGTCGCTTTTCTTTCGGACCGGGACAAGTGGATGAAATTGTACTGGCCGTGAATACATAGCCATAGATCAAGTGAAAAATCTCCAAACTAAAAAAAGCGTTATCTTTTGGCTTTGGAAGGTGAGTGTTGTGGAACTGCGAATGCTGGGCTTCTTCATGTTCGTCCTCCGAAACAAAAAAAGAAAAGAGAATGTTATTTACAAAATGGATGGAATCATGAATCTAAGTGAGCACATGACGGTAATTGACAACGAAGGCAATAAGACTAGTGTTATCATGTATTACGCTGATTATCAAGAGATTGTAGACATAATTGGAAGGTATAAAATGTTGTTTGAGTTTGAATCAAGTCTTAATGCCAGCCTTGATCAGATGAAACAAATGAAAACCGATAAATCTGCAAATAAATCGCTTCAAAGTTTGATTGATGAGTTGTAACATTTCATATACTGATGAATTTGTTAAAGATGTAAAACGCCTTAGTAAGAAATACCGTAGCCTTAAAAATGATTTACAGGAACTAAACGATCAGCTTACTGAAAACCCATTATTGGGCACTAGAATTAGTGGCACATTCTACAAAGTTAGAATGGCTATTAAGAGCAAAGGAAAACTCAAAACAAAGGAACTAAAAGGTCCCCCTAAACCACCCCTCCAGCCAAAACCTCCCCACCCTCAGGCGCAAAAAACACATCAAAAGCCCCAAAAGCATAGGCCGCGAAGGCAAACATTGCTAGCGTGATGAACGCCGTCAGGAAAAGGGCTTTGCGACGGCGGATACGGTCGTTCTTTTCGGTGATGTAGTTGGTCATGGTTTCTTGCTTTGGGGTGAATATTGGAAAGGGCGGGCAACGGAATACCCTCGTACTGAAAACAACGCGGTAAGCTTATGCATTAGTTTTCAAGAGAACTACAATCTGACGTTAGCAAACTTTTAAAATGAGCCCCGCCGAACAAACTTACCGCAGCCTAAACGACGAAATAACCCAAGCAGGCGCTTGCCTAGTAGCTGTTTCCAAGACGCGCCCCAAAGAGCGCATCCTAGAGCTTTACGAACTCGGCCACCGAGATTTTGGCGAAAACCGGGTAACAGAACTAGTAGAAAAACACGCCGCGCTGCCCAAAGACATCCGCTGGCACTTCATCGGTCATTTGCAGCGCAATAAGGTGAAGGCCATTGCGCCCTTCGTTCACCTCATCCATGCCGTAGACAGCGAACGCCTGCTGCGCGAGATCGATAAGCAGGGAAAGGCCCTGGGTCGCGAGATTCCGGTCTTGTTGCAGTTCCACATCGCCGAAGAAGAAAGCAAGTATGGCCTAGACCAACAGGCAGCCCAAGCACTCGTCTCCGCATTGAAGGCCAGCCCCGCCCCAAACGCCAAAATAACCGGCGTGATGGGCATGGCGACCTATACCGACAACCGAGAACAAGTCTCCGCAGAGTTCAAATCCTTAGCCGAACGCTTCGAGGAACTGCACAACAGCTACTTCGGCCGGTCCGCAGATTTCCGAGAAATCAGCATGGGGATGTCGGGCGACTATCCGTTGGCCTTGGCGGAGGGGAGTACGCTGGTACGGGTGGGGAGTTTGCTGTTTGGAGGGCGTGGGTGAGGTCACGAGCGCAGCGAGCATCCCTCCCTAACCCATCCGCCGAAGCTTGTCCAGTAAGACCGCCATTTTGAGGTTCAGGCGGGCACCGGCGTTGAAGAACTGCCCATCAACCTCAAGGTGACCTTGCCGGATGGAGACTTGCTCCATGGTGGTGTAGAGTGCGCTGCCGGCAGGTTGGAGTACGTTTTTCCAGTAGATGCCAGCATCGGTGACGGCGAAGCCGTTTTTGGCTTGGCTGATGAGGCTTTGGTCGCAGATGAAGAAGATGCGCTCGTCTTTGCCCGCGCGCAAGAACGCCTTGGTGGCGTTGCGGAGGGCGCGGGCGGGCATGGCGACGAAGTCGGTGTAGACGCGCTCGGTCTCTGCCTCGAAGTCGAGGAAGTCCATGACTAATTTGAATAGGTCTACTGTTTCCCAGTTTGCGCTTTGGTGGCGGAGGAGCCGTTGGGGCAGTACGTTGCCGCTCAGTTCTCCCGCAATTTCTACAATGAAGTACTCGGTAAGGTCTGCCATGGTATCGTTGATCCGACGGGCAACGCTGGCGTAGGTGCGCTCTCCTCCGTTGATCCAGTTGAGGAGATTGGTTAGGGAGCCATCTCGTAGTTGCTGGAAGGAGTTGCTTTCCTCTAGGGCGGTATAGTATTTCTTCAGCTTCGGCGCACCGAAGTAAGCGATTACGCGCTCTTGGAAGTACTCTCGGAAGGCCTGTTTCAGCTCGGCCATCGTGTACTTCCGCGTGGAGATGGCACCGGAGGTGGTTTTGGGGCTTTTTGCCGAAGCTGTGGATGAGAGGGGGTTGGCTTCTTCCGTGTTCGGTGCTGTTTTGGGGACTGCCGTTTTAGTGGTGGCTATTACTGGCTCGGCGGGCAGCTCTTCGAGTACGAGGAAGTCTTCCTCTGGGGCTTTTGCGCCGGTGGGGGAGAAGACTTCTTCTTCGGGTTGTGGGTAGCCGCAACTGAAACAAAACCGGGCGGCTGCGGGCAGTTCGGTGAGGCAATCTGGGCAGTCTTTGGTTTTACGTTTTTGAGCGTCCGTTTTTGGGTCGTCGTTGGTAGTTGTAGAGACGGGCTGTTTGGCTTGTGCGACGGGTACTTGCTCCTGCGTTTGGTGGAGCTGCGGTGGGGTAGGGGAGGGCACAGCCGGTTCGGTTTTGCCGGAAGGGGCAAACATGAACTCAAAGGAAGGCTTACCGCTGGGGCTGTTGGGGCCGGTAGTAAGGGGAGTTGATGTTGGAGGCGACGACGCTGCTGGGGTAGCGTGTTCGTTGGTGGTTTCTATCCTGCCCGCTCCGTAGTCTACCTCGAAAGGGATGTTGTGGGTTTTCGGGGTGGGGCGGCGTAGGGAAGCGCTTCTCTTTGTTTGTGGGCTAGCTTCGGGTTTCGGTTTGTTGTACTTGGGGGTGGGCGAAGTTGGGCGGAAGCCTTCAGGTGGTGCGGTTGCTCCCTTGAGGGCGCGGGCGCGGGCGATGAAGGCTTCCAGCTCCGTCAGGGTCTTCTCATCGAGGGTGGTTTCCTCGAAGAGTAACTCTTCGGGCGAGGCGGTGGAGAGTTTGTTCTCTCCGGTTTCAAACAGGGGCTGCTCATCGGTCGCTAACCGATAATCTGGCAACGCCTCGAAGACGGGTTCGTTGGCGCTGGACGGGAAATCATCCGCGTAACCGGTTTTCTTTTCATCCTCCATAATTGATCTTTCTACTATTTTTTGCAAATCTACCGCAAGCCACGACCTACCGGAATTGTAGCAAATATACGCATAAAATAATATTTTGTTTAAAAATTCAAAACTTCTCTACAATTTTTCTTTACCAACGTACCTTTGCGTTTCTCATTATAAAGTTTAAAGTGGTAACCTATGCGCTCTCCGACCTTGCTCTTCAATACCTCCCACGGCACCTGCGCACCGGCGCCCTACTATACTGCCAAGTTTCGCTCCCTGATGTTCCTTGTTTTTGGGCTTCTGGTTCTTGGTCTGGGGTCCTGCAATAAGTGGGCAGTTAAGGGCCAGAAAAACCTAGAATTGGTTTGGGCAGACGAGTTTAGCGGCCAAGAGCCGCCCAACGAAGACAAGTGGACCTATGACCTAGCTACGGGCGGCAACGGCTGGGGAAACCAGGAAAAACAATACTACACCGACCGCCAAGAAAACGTGCGGTTGGTAGGCGGAAAGCTCATCATTGAAGCCCATAAAGAAGACCATAAGGGCGCGGAGTATACCTCCGCCCGGATCGTGACGCGCGGCAAATATAGCTGGGGCCCGGGCCACCGCATTGCCATCCGCGCCAAGCTGCCCAAGGGCCGTGGAACTTGGCCCGCCATCTGGATGTTGGGCACCAACATCAACGATGCTGGCTGGCCGCTCTGCGGCGAAATCGACATCATGGAGCACGTCGGTTTTAACCCCGATTCGCTCTTCGGAACCGTCCACACGAAGGCCTTCAACCACATCCTCGGTACGCAGTCTGGCGGCAGCACTTGGGCCAAAGACCTGGAGACCAACTACCACGTTTACAGCATCGACTGGTCGGTAGAGCGTATCGACTTTCAGATCGACGGCAAAACCTACCACTCCTTCACGAAACCACCCGACGCCGGAGAAGCCGAATGGCCGTTCGATAAGCCCCAGTACCTAATCATGAACCT
>CALEDI010000067.1 GCA_937949535.1 uncultured Lewinella sp.
GTTTTAAGCGGTTTCCTCATCTACACCAAACTTGCCAGTCGAGCACGAAGTACTGCGAAGCACATTCTTTTTTGTCGCTGCGTTGAAGGAAGAATTTGGTTATTAGAACCAGTATTTGTCTTTTGATGAAATCGGCGCTAATTCTACAACAAAAAGGTTCGCCTGTCGAGTTTGGAGAAAAAAGCGATCAGCGGGCAGCATTCAGAGCTGTTTTGTCTAAATGCTGTCCGCTGATCGCTAAGAATCTTGTCAAATACTGCCAAACATGGTCATCTTAATCAAAAATTAGGGATGACTCATGTTTGCACTCACATTCTAAAACCGTAGATACTCCGTAGGGTCTACCACGGCACCTTCGTGCCAGAGCTCAAAGTGTAGGTGTGGGCCGGAAGACAGGCGGCCGGTATTGCCGATGATGGCGACGGCTTCACCCGCCTTGACCTTGTCGCCTACTTTTTTGAGGAGTTGAGAGTTGTGCTTGTAGAAAGTCACCAGGTTGTTGTCGTGCTGAACACCAATGACGTTTCCGTTGGAGCTGGTGAACTCACTGATGAACACAATGCCATCTCGGACGGCCTTGATGGGGGTGTTTTGGGGAGCGAGGATGTCTACCCCGAAGTGATCTTCGGAAGGTTTGTAGCCTGCGCTTATTTCTCCGTTGACGGGCGTGACGAAGAATATTTGCGCCAAGGGAACCTCGTTGCTGCCAGGGCTGGGGATGCCGCTGGCTGGGCCGCCAGCCCGGCTGGCATCTCCTACACGCTCTAGGGACATCTCTTTGCGCAGCCTAATTTCGGACTCGGAAAGCGGGACGGGTTCGGTGCTCACGCTATCTGAGGTAGTGGTGCTTTCTTCCAGTTCTCGGCTGGTGGTTACCTCACCGTAAATATTGTGGGTTAGGTTTTTGATGTAGAGGGCTTGTGCGTCAAGTTCGTCGCTCATCTCCTCAATGAGGCTTTCCATTTCGTTCATCTCTCTCCGCTGTACGATGTCTCCGTACCCCGGAACGTACTGGCGCAGTGGCGTATAGGCGATGAGAAAGAATACGGCAACGGCGATGAGAAAAACGGCAGCAGAAACAGCTACATAGATGTTTAGGGGCGTGAGGTTGTAAGTGCTTACTTCTTGGTAGCTTTTTACGTCTCTAATCACGAGTTGGTACTCGTCTTTACTCTTAGCACGAATTTTTTTCCAGCGGCTGGTTTTTTCCTCGATTTCCGACATAGGCGAAAGTGGTTATTTTATGTGTTAAACCTACACTTTGCGGTACTTGCTCATCGTTTAAGAACAGGCACGGGAGTGTGGTGGTGCTTACCTTTGCGGGCCTTTAAGCTTACCAGGGGTATCCTTACTAAGCCTTGAAGCCGCCGCAAAGATAACCGCTCCTTCCGCTCTCTACCTTAACAACTTCCTTGTCCGGCTATTTCCCCCGCCGGAAAAGCGCAGCATAAAAGCTACCTTGTTTTGAATAAGCTATTTCGCATCCTCTTCATTTTACTGGCGTTCCAGATCGCCGTTTCCAGTTGTGCCTCCACAAAAAAACGTGACGACCAGAGCGCCGTCGGCAAGCTCTGGCACAACATGAACTCGCACTACAACGGCTACTTCAACGCCCGAGAGATCATGACGGAGACCCTGCTCGGTATTGATGAGCAGCACGTCGACAATTACACCCAACGGCTAGACATGTTTCCCTTTCTAGCACTCGACAATACGAGCAACGTGGTAGAACAGCTCGACATCGCCGTTGAGAAGGTAGCCATTGTGGTCAAAAAACACCCCTACAGCAATTGGGTAGATGATAGTTATTTGCTCATTGGCCAAGCTCAGCTCATCAAGCAAGACTACGAAAGCGCAGAAAAAACCCTGCGCTTCATGACGACAGAGTTCCGCCCTCGCCCCGAACGAAAGAAAAGTAAAAAAAGAAAAGGTGCCAAAACCACGGAAGAAGAGCCAGAAGAAGAAGCGTTCGTTAGCCGTCGTAAGGTAGAATCTAACCCCGCACAGGAAAGAAAAGACCGCCTCAGGGCTCGGAAAGAGGCCCAGAAGGAGCGTACGAAACTGAGCAAAGAGCGCAAAAAAGCAGCAAAACAACGTAAAAAAGAAGCCGAAAAAAGACGCAAAGAACGCATCCGTGCCCGCAAAAAAGGCATCAAGCTTGCGCCTGTTTCCCGCAAGGCAGACACCTCGGCCGTAACCGGCCTAGAGAACGAACCCGAGATAGACCCCGCAGAAGAAAACCTCGGCCCAGTTGGCATGATCTCCCTCTTCAACCAAGCCAGCAACCTTAGCGGCGACGGCAAAGCTTACGGTAAAAAACCCGACAGCTACCTCGTCAAGCACCGCCCTGCTTTTCAGGAAGGCCGCCTCTGGCTCGCTTGGGCCTTGGTGAAACGAGACAACTTCGATCAGGCCCAGCTCATCCTCGAAGATATGCGCGCCAACCGAGGCACCTTCCCCGATGTGCGCCGCAAGGCCATGGCCGTACAAGCCTTCCTCTACCTCGAACAAGACAAGCTGGAAGCAGCCATCCCCTACCTCGAAGAAGCCGCCGAAGTGGCCGACTCGCGCAACGAACGCGCCCGGTTCCACTACATCGCAGGCCAACTCTACCAAGAGCTCGGCCAGCCCTCCGGCGCAGCCGGAGCTTTTGAGAAAACCATCGCTGCGCGCCCAGACTACGAACTCGAACTCGGTGCCCGGCTCAACCTCGCCCAAAACGAATTCCTGAGCGGTACCGGCTCCGCCGCAGACGCCCTCAAGAAGCTCCGCCGCATGGTCAGAGAAGACAAAAACATCCCCTACGAAAGCCAAATCTACTTTTCCATGGCCGCCGTAGCCCTCAAGAGCAACGACCAAAAGGCCGGAGCAGAATACCTCCAGCTCGCACTTGCTAGCCCGTCCGCAGGCCCCGTCCAACAAACCGAAGCCTACAACCTACTCGGAGACCTCGCCTACAACGAATCCGACTTCCTCTCCGCCAAACTCTACTACGACACCACCCTGACGGTGATGGACAAGGGAGACTTCCGCTACAAAACGGTCTCCAACCGCCGAGACCAGCTCACCGGCGTAGCCGACCTACTGATCGACATTGAGGCAAAAGACAGCCTGCTCCGCATCGGGATGATGCCCGAAGCCGCCCGAGAAAAGTGGGCAACAGACCTGTTTGAACAGCGACGTAAAGAATCTGCTGCGCGCGCCCTACCCCCAGTTGATGGTGGTAGCCGGGGGCCCAGCGGGCCCGCCATCAGCAATAGCAACTTCTGGGCCTACAGCACCCAAGCGGTAAAACGAGGTAAACGCGACTTCGAGCGCACTTGGGGCGAACGCGCACTCACCGACAACTGGCGGCGCAGCCGCCGTACGGGAGATATTTTCCAAGACGAGGGAGACGGGGGCGAAAGCGTAGAAGCAGAAGAAGTAACCATCATCACCGAAGATGAAATCCAGAAAATACTAGAAGGCATCCCCGCAACCGAAGCCGAACTAGGTACCATGAACATCCAACAAGCAACCAACTGGTTCAACCTCGGCCGGGAATACCGTGACCAACTAGACAACAGCGAAAAGTCTATCAACGCCTTCGAGACCCTCAACGAACGCTACCCCAACGCCAACGGAGAAGCCGAAAGCTGGTACTACCTATACCTGATCCATAAAGAAGTCGGAAACATGGCCAAGGCCAACGAATATGCTAGCAAACTAAAAACCCGCTACAGCGGCTCTAAGTACGAAAAACTAGCCAACGACGCCAGCTACGCCAGCAAGCTAATGGCAGGCGAAAACAAGCTAACACGCGAGTACGAAACCGCCTACAAAGCCTTCGAAGACGGCGACTTCAAAACAGCACACGAAATGGCCGTCAAAGGCCGCGCCACACTACTCGGCAAACACCCCCTGAAGGCCAAATATGCGCTACTCCTAGCCATGACAACCGGCAACACCCAAGGCCGACAAGCCTACATCAATGCGCTCCGCCAAGTAGTCTCTCAGTTTGACAAAACACCAGAGCAAACCCGCGCCAAAGAAATACTTCGCCTCCTTGGCGAGTCTGGTGCTCGCCTACCGGGGCAAACCTCTACTTCCACTGGTTCCAGCGGTTTCAAAGAAACAATGGATGAGTTGCACTACCTCATCATCGTCTTCAACGACGAGGACTCCGACCTCAACGCTGCTAAAATAAAGGTCGCTCAGTTCAACAACAAGTACAACAAAGCCGATCGCCTACGTGTCGTCAATGTATACTTAGGCACAGGAAAGGCGAAAACCCCCGTACTCGTAATACGCCGCATCAAATCCGGACAATTGGCCATGAAGTACGTCAACAACGCCACCGACCGTGAGCAAGAGTTCCTCGACGCTGGCAAGTTCGATTACAACATCTACGCCGTTTCTCAGAGCAATTACCGCGAAATCCTGAAAGCCCGCTCCGTAGAGGGGTACGAAGAGTGGTTCCGAGAGAATTATTAAGCTCCAGAGGCAATTCGTTCCAAACTAAAAAGCCCGGTTCGCGCATGCGCGAACCGGGCTTTTTAGTGTTAAATCCGTAAGGTCGGTGGCTTAGTCTTGAGCGACTTCCATTTCCATCTCCTGCACCACTTCTTTGTGGAGTTTCAGGGTCAGGGTGTACGTACCGAGTTCCTTTACGTCTTCCGGAAGAACGATCTTCTTACGCTCTACCTCTACCTCGAACTGTTCCAAGAGGTGGTTCTTCACCTGGAGTTGCGTGATGGAACCGAAGATACGACCGCTTGTACCGGCCTTGGCACCAACCTTGAGGGTCTTGCCCTTCAGCTTAGCGGCCATCGCCTGGTAAACGTCGAGTTTCTTCTGCTCCTGCGCTTCTTCACGACGGATCATCTCGTTGAGACGGCCCATATTGGAGGCGTTGCCAATGATGGCAAGGCCGCGAGGGAGGAGGTAGTTGCGGCCGAAACCGTTCTTTACCGTGATTACTTCGTGCTTGTCGCCGACTTTGTCGACATCTTTCAGCATAATTACTTTCATCGTAACTTATGTTGTCCCACTCTTTTGGGGCGGTGCCCCTTTGGGAGTAGTGGTTAGGAAAATTTAGTCTTGTAGTCTTGTAGTTTTGTAGTCTTGTAGACCCACATGATTGACGGGACTACAAGACTACAAGTGCTACAAGACTATCCTACTATTACTTAAGAAGGTCCGTCAAGTACGGCAACATAGCAAGGTGGCGGGCACGCTTGATGGCGTTACCGACCTTACGCTGGTACTTGAGGGAGTTGCCGGTGATGCGGCGAGGGAGGATCTTGCCCTGCTCGTTCACGAAAGTGAGGAGGAAGTCAGGATCTTTGTAATCGATGTACTTGATGCCGTAGCGCTTGAAGCGGCAGTACTTCTTTTTACGTCCACCAATCTTAGGATTGGACAGGAACTTGATATCGTCTCTAGAAGCCATAAGAGGAGTTCTTTTTAACGGTTATTGAATGGTTTGGGGTTACTCTTCTTCCTTGAAGCTTTCAGCGTCGCCGGAGGGAACACCGGAGATGGAAGGAGCATCAGCTTTCTTGCGGCTAATGCCGTGAGCAGCTGGTTCGGTCTTAGCGGGCTTTTCCTGCTTATGACGCTTCGCTTTGCCGATCTTACCGGCGCGCTTGTCTGCGTTGTACTGGACGCCGTACTTGTCTAGGCTAACGGTGAGGAAGCGCAGGATGCGCTCGTCTCGACGAAGAGCAAGTTCGTAGTCTTTGAGGAAAGCACCGTTCGGAGCGGTGTATTCAATGCTGTAGTAGATACCGTTGCTGCGGCGGTTGATGTCATAAGCCAGCGTGCGCAGGCCCATCTCGTCAACAAAGACGATTTCACAACCTTGCTTCTGCAGGTTATCTACATACGTCTGAGCCGTCGTCTTGATATCTTCGGTCGACAGCACTGGATCTACGATAAAAGTAGTCTCGTAATTTCTCATATGGATCAGTCGTAATGAGGGGTTAAAAAGAGGGTGAAGTGCTTGAGCCTGAACGGGTCGGGCTTAAGCGGCTGCAAAGGTACGGTGTTTATTTTAGATTTTGAAGGGAATTTTAGAAAGGCGAATCCATTCTCCTACTGAGACAGGGCATGCCCTGTCGGTATGATAGGAGGGCATGCTCTGCCTGTACGGAGATAATGGCTATTACTGGAGGTTTGATTAGTGGGCGCGGCCGCAGGTGCCAAGCGGGTTTTACCGGTTGAGCTCTTTGAGAATTTTGCCGCCTCGCGAACGAAAGCCCGGGGTAATCCCTTCCGCAATAGTGAGTTCGATGATGCCGCGCAGCTCATCTTTCAGCTCTGGGTAGAGGACGCAAAAGTTGAATACCACCACCATAGCGCATGCCCGGATAGCTACGGCCTCCGCTTGGTCTTCGGTGAGGCGGAAGGCAAGGTCTAGCAGCGGCCCCTGGTCTTCTTCGTTGATGGCCGACAGGGGCAACTCCGAGAAATACCGCATCACGTTCCGGCTAACGGCCGGATGCAGAGCGGGGTCCGAAGCAGCAATCATTCGGGCGTGCCAAGGCTTTAGCCAGTTGGGTTGCTTGCGGCCTAGGTCGCCTACAACCATTGCGGAACGTTGTACTACGCGGTACTCACCGTTCAGGAAAGCGTCCATCAGCGCACCAACGCGCTTTTTGTCTGCAAGAACATGGTTGAGCACCAAGTCGGCGTTGGCCCGAGAGTGTGCTTTGAGGAGTTGCTTGGGGTAGTTCATTGCTCAGGTACTTCGAAAGTGGAACGACTACTAGTACAGTAAGTTTCGTTGCTCATAACTTGATCTTGTGCCCGCTGGCGTCACGAAAAACAACTTCCGTAACTACGGCTATGCAAGTGGTTTTTCGTTTAGCCAGCGACCAAAATATCTGCGTTCTGAGCTAACGAAACTTACTGGCTAGCCCACTAGACGAGATGAGACACAGGACT
>CALEDI010000068.1 GCA_937949535.1 uncultured Lewinella sp.
AGGACTAAATATGCACCTAGTCCTGTGAGCGAAAAAGGATTCGACTGGCGAGTTACCACGAAACTCGCCAGTCGAGCACGAAGTACTGCGAAGCACATCCTTTTTTGTCGCTGCTTTGAAGGAAGAATTTGGTTATTACAACCAGTATTTGTCTCTTGATAGGATCGACGCTAATTCTACAACAAAAAAGTTCGCCTGTCGAGTTTGGAGAAGTTCATCAAACATTCTTATCACCCTACCTCGGATGAATTTTTGAAATCAATGGCTAACGCTCTTGATTTCAAAAGATGCATCCGAGGAGAAAATCGCTTGTAGTACAATCTAGCTGGGTCCGCCTCCGAGGCATCTTTTGGTAGCTCACGGAGGCGTAGCCGGAGTGTAGCGACCAAAAGTTCCTCGGAGGTGTGGCCCAGCGGTGCATCCTGCAATCGATTATACAGTCCTTATCCTTTCCCCGCACCTGCGTCCGCGCCCCAAAATGTATCTTTGCGTCCCTTCTAAGCTAACTAGCCTTCCGCACTATGCGCGTAACCGACTATTTCGACCAAGCCCAAAACAAAACCCTCATCAGTTTCGAGGTGCTGCCGCCCCTAAAAGGCGGCAGTATGCAGGCCATCTTTGATACCTTGGACCCACTCATGGATTTCAAGCCACCCTTCATCGACGTGACGTACCACCGCGAGGAGTACATCTATAAAAAACGGCCCAGCGGTTACTATGAGAAGGCCAGCATTCGGAAACGGCCCGGCACCGTCGGCATCTGTGCCGCCATCATGCACCGCTACGGCGTAGATGCCGTGCCCCACCTGCTCTGCGGCGGGTTCACCCGCCAAGACACAGAGAACGCCCTGATCGACCTCGGCTTCCTCGATGTGCAAAACGTGCTCGCCCTGCGCGGCGATGCTCGAAAATTTGAGGGCAAGTTCATCCCCGAAAAAGAAGGACATCACTACGCCTCAGACCTTGTAAAACAAATCAAGGATATGAACAACGGCAAGTACCTCGATGACTTGACGGACAACAGCGAAGGCTCTCATACCAACTTCTGCATCGGCGTAGCGGGCTACCCCGAGAAGCACTTCGAGGCGCCAAACATGGAGATCGACCTGCGTTACCTAAAAGAAAAAATTGATGCCGGAGCAGACTACATCGTCACCCAAATGTTCTTCAACAACCAGAAGTATTTCGACTTCGTAGACGCCGTCCGTGCCGCAGGCATCAACGTACCCATCGTGCCGGGGCTAAAACCCCTCACGAAGCTCTACCAGCTCAATTCTATCCCCCGCTTGTTCTACATCGACCTCCCAGATGATCTGGTGAAGGCCATCTCCGCCGCCAAAGACGCCGAGGGCCGCCGCCAAGTAGGCATCGAATGGTCCATCGCACAAAGCAAAGAACTGAAGGAGCGGGGCGTACCTTGTTTGCACTACTACACGATGGGAGACAGCTCTACCATTCAGGCAATCGCGAAGGCTGTCTATTAAAGGGTGGGGGTGGATGTCGAACTCAGGACCTCGAAGCGTTTATTTCTGCCTCTGACGCAGTCGAGGTAGAAATAATCCTTTGAGCGTCCGGCGATTATGGGCAAACCTAACGTTAAGGTAAAGGGTAGAAAATTCCCTGACAGGGGCTTACTTGGGAAGCAACGAACGGCTAAATTCCATAACGTCCTGCAAATGTTTTCGCATCGCTTTACCTGCCTCAATAGGGGTCTGCGCTCTAATGCAACGGAGAATTTCTTCATGCTCGTACAAGGTTTCTAGGTTGACCTTGTCCGTACAGACATTGTATTTGCCGTAGTTGCTGATGATGTCTGGAGTAATGACCAACATCAGGGATTTGAGGGCGCTGTTTTTGGCTGCTTCAGCAACCTTGAGGTGAAAGAGTAGGTCTTCTTCTATCGCTAAGTGCCCGGCCCTTAGTTTTTTCTCATGAGCACCGAGTGCTTGCTCGATCGCGATGAGGTCTTCGGCAGTGCGCCGCTCTGCGGCCATCGTTGCCGCTTGAACTTCGAGTATGACCCGTGTTTCTACCAGGGAGGCGAAGTCGTTTTCTTCAATTTGCAGCACGTCGGTAATCAAGCCTTCTAGGGCTGCAATGCCCATGCCCGCTACGATCGTCCCGCTTTGCGGTAAAGTCCGCAGGATGCCATAAAACTCAAGTTTCTGTAGTGCCTCTCTTACGTGGCCTCGGCTTACGGTGAACCGTTCGGCCAACTTGCGCTCAGCAGGGAGGCGGTCTCCCGGAGAAAGCTGCCCGGTAGAAATCAAATGCTTAATCTGGCGGATAATCATATCCACCGGAGTATCTACCTTAATTGCGCTGAAGTTGTCTAACATGGTATAGTAAGTGGCTCTGGTATGGCCAAATATACGGATAAGGGAATTGGTTGACCAAATTCTAGTTGGGCAATTTTCAGAACACAGCATATTATTCTTGGCTAATCTGCGGGGTTATGAACCAAGAGCTTTATTGGCTGGCCAATGTTTTCCTAATAATGATGATGCTACCAAAAGTGATCTTAGGTGCAATTAGGGCGCGGCCGCAGGTGCGAGGAAGGCTTTCAATGCTTGGTCTGGCCTAACAGTCTGTTTCTAGATACAGCAATCCCCCTACTGAAACACCACCACCCGCCCAGTACGCTCCGCCAACTTACCGTTGACCTGAAGCCGAACCTTGAGCGAGCAAACCGATTCCCTCAAGAACCCTCCTTGCATCCCGCGTCCGCGCCCTATTATGGTATGTATTGGCCTAAGCAAGTTGACGAAAAATTACCATGCCCGCGTTCCCCGCCAACATCACTACCTTTGCGGCCCTGTACAAAACCTGTTGCGCCCAAAAGCGTTAGCACACAGAACTAAACAAAGACATGGGCAGAAAGGACCGCAAGATGATATTCAAGACGCCGGAGGAAATTGAGCGCAGCCGCGTTGCGTGCCTCTTGGTGACCAAAACCCTGACGGAAGTTGGGAAGATGCTCCGCCCCGGCCTAACCGGTAAGGAAATCGACACCTTCGCCGAGGAGTTCATCCGTGACCACGGCGCGGTCCCCGGCTTCAAGGGCCTATACGGTTGCCCATCGACCCTGCTCGTGAGCCGCAACGAAGAAGTTGTACACGGCCTCCCAGACGAGAACCAAGTTTTTCAAGACGGCGACATCCTCAGCATCGACTGCGGAACCATCGTCAATGAATTTTACGGAGACGCAGCCTATACCTTTTGTGTGGGCGACGTAGCCGAAGACGTGATGGAGCTTTGCCGCCACACCAAACACTCCTTATATTTAGGTATCGACGCAGCGCGCGCCGGTAAAAGAGTAGGAGACGTCAGCTTCGCCATCCAACGCTACACGGAAAAGACTGGTGGTTACGGTGTCGTCCGCGAGCTGGTCGGTCATGGCCTTGGCCGCAGCCTCCACGAAGCGCCCGACGTGCCCAACTTCGGCAAGCGCGGCCGTGGGCCCGTTTTGAAAGAGGGCCTCATCATCGCCATTGAGCCCATGACCACCCAAGGCCGTAAAGAAGTCCATGCCCGTGATGATGGCTGGACGATCATTACCCGCGACGGCAAGCCCGCCGCCCACTACGAACACTCCATCGCCATCACTAAAGGCGGTGCCCCCGCAGACCTGATGAGCGACCACCGCCCCATCGAAGAAGCCATCCGGAACAACCCCAACCTCAAGTACGTCGATAACCTCGATGAGGAGTTGGTGGCGCGGTACCAGCCTTCTTTAGTAATGTAGCGTTAGGTTTGCCCATAAACACCGGACGCTCAAAGGATTATTTATGCCTCGACTGCGTCAGAGGCAGAAATAAACGCTTCGAGGTCCTGGGTACGTTTCAGGACCTCGAAGCGTTCGACTAAAATGCCTGGCGTAGACGGTATTTTAGTCGATCCTTTGAGCGTCCGGCATCCAAACCTCACGTTAATGTAGCGACTACATTACTATAAAGCCCTAAACAATAAGATTGTCATTAAGTAAAATCTCCCGCATCTCTAGGTCAAGCTTATCTGCTTGGGCGCGGAAGCGGTCGGGGTCTGAACGGTAGGGATCTTGGAGGACGAAGAAGCGTTTTGTCGTCATCCCGTTGCTGTCTGAACGCCTCAGTTTCTGGATGATCTTCTGCTCTTCGAAGTATTTAAGTTCCCGTTTGAGTACGGCGAGCGGAAGGCCGGTGGCCATGATCATTTGTTGGGAGGTGACTTTGTAGTCATAGGCGGCGAAAATCTGAATCAGGTCTTCTACCGTCAGGAAAGGGTCTTGAGAAAGCGGGAGATTGGGCGGGTCTATTATGGGGTCTCGGGTGCTGTAGAAATACCGTCCTCGGCTGTTGTAGCTGCGTTGTAGCATGCCGTAGTTGAACAGGGCATTGAGGCGGGTGCGCGCTTCCGTTAGGTTAAGTTCTGTTTTTTCGGCGAGCTGATGGGGAGACAGTAGTTGGTCTGGCTCGTTGTGGAGCAAGAGCAAGAGGTCTTTGTCTGTGATGTGCCGCTGGGTTTGGCTGTTGGAGCTTTGCTGGTAGTAATACATCCATACTACGAACAACAACAGTAGTGCGCTGATGCCAAGAGTGCAGATGAGAACGATGGTGTCTTTGTCCATGAGGGCAAGATAATGCGGCGCGGGCGCAGGTGCAAGGGGAGGTGTGGCCCTGCGGTGTGAAATTACGAAACCGTACCCTCAAAAAATGCCTACCTTTGCGCCCCCAAACGGAAACAAAGCCGAAGTAGCATTACCCCAATACTATCCTTCGGCTACAATACTACCAAACTAAGATGCTAAGCGCCACCGGTATATACCAGCAGTACGGAGACCGTGTCCTGTTCAACTACGCCTCCTTCGTGATTATGGAGCGCGACAAGGTTGGCTTGGTTGGCCGCAACGGCGCGGGCAAGTCTACGATGCTCAAGATCATCGCCGGAGACCAAGGCTGCGACGAAGGTACCGTAGTGCGCCCCACCGGCAGTACCCTCGGCTTCTTACACCAAGAAATGGACCTCCCCACCGGCCGAACCGTGATGGAGGAAACCCTCACGGCCTTCGCCCACATCCTAGAGATGGAGACCCGCCTGGAAGAGCTGAACAAAGAAATGGAAACCCGGACCGATTACACGTCCGACTCGTACTCCAAAATGCTAGAGGAATTCACGAACCTCACCGAGCGCTTCGCGCTCGTTGGCGGCATCACGATGGAGGCCGAAGCCGAAAAATTCCTCAAGGGCCTAGGCTTCAAACAAACAGACTTCGACCGCCAAACGACCGAGTTCTCCGGCGGCTGGCAAATGCGCATCGAACTGGCAAAGATGCTCCTCATGCGCCCAGATTACCTCCTGCTGGATGAGCCGACCAACCACCTCGACATCGAGTCCATCATCTGGCTAGAGAACTGGCTCACTACTTACACCGGTGCGGTCATCACGATCAGCCACGATAAGCAGTTCCTCGACAACGTCACGAACCGTACCCTAGAGATCGAACTCGGTAAGGTGTACGACTATAAAGCCAACTACTCCAAGTACGTAGAACTGCAAGCCGAACGCCGCGAAAAAGCCGAAGCCGCTTACCTCAACCAGCAAAAGGTAATCGCCGAAAAAGAACGCACCATCACGCGCTTCATGGCCAAAGCCACGAAGACCAAGATGGCGCAGAGCATGCAAAAACAGCTCGACAAAGTAGAGCGCATAGAACTGGACGTAACGGACCGGGCGGTGATGAACCTCCGCTTCCCCAAAGCGCCGCGCTCCGGCGCCATCACCCTTCAGGCCCGCAACATCACGAAGAGCTACGGCGGCCTGAACGTACTGCGCGGCGTAGACCTCAAAATCGATAAAGGAGACCGCGTCTCCTTCGTGGGGCAAAACGGACAGGGCAAGACGACGCTCGCCAAAATTCTGATAGACCAGATCCCCGCCACCAGCGGAGAAGTAGAACTGGGCCACAACGTAACCATCGGGTACTACGCCCAGAACCAAGCCGAGGAGCTGAACGGCAAGATGACCCTACTGGAAACGATGGAAGAGCACAGCCCGCCCGAAATGCGGACCCGGTTGCGCTCTATGCTCGGTTCGTTCCTCTTCAGCGGCGAAGATGTGGACAAGAAGGTGTCTGTACTCTCCGGCGGAGAGCGTGCGCGCTTGGCCTTAGCCTGCATGCTGCTACGCCCTTTCTCCCTACTGGTACTTGACGAACCGACCAACCACCTCGACATGGCCAGCAAGGACATGCTGAAGGAAGCCGTGAAGAACTACGACGGAACCCTCATCGTAGTCAGTCACGACCGAGAATTCCTTACCGACCTCACCGACCGCACCATCGAATTCCGAGACCACAAACTCTACGAGCACCTCGGCGACATCAACTTCTACCTCGCAAAGCGGAAGATTGATAATATGCGCGCCGTAGAGCTGGAGAAGTCTAAAGCAGACGATACCCCTGCTTCGTCAAGCTCCTCCTCTGCACCTGCGGCCGCGCCCAAAAAGCGGAACCTCTCCCACGAAGAGAAACGCCGCCTAGAAAAAGACGTAGGCAACGCCGAGCGCAAGATTGAACGCTTGGAAAAAGACATCGAGAAAATCCACCTCCAGATGTCGGTCCCCGATTTTTACAACGACGAAAAACGGGTAGCCAAGACCACCGCCGAACTGAAAGAAAAGCAGGACGAACTGGAAGCGGTGATGGAGAAATGGGAGGCGGCTACGGAGGCGTTGGAGGGGTAGGACACCCAACACAATTCCGCAAAAACACGCCCAAGGCGAAATAAAGTATTAAAGTCAACTAAGAGGGTATACTATTCGTAGCCACGATACGTATATTGGGTACACCGTAGCCAAAAGGCTTAGGCCTTGTCCGTTCCCGTATTCATCCCCATTCTTACCCCAAGTTGACCAATGAAAAACCTAATCACTTCCTTCGCGCTTGCGGCCGCGCTGCTTATTGTGCTCTCTGGCGCTAGCAATCCTCAGCTGGGCAACCCAGACAATTACCAACGGTTTGAATTGCCGTTTTATGGGCAGCCCATTAGCATTGTTTACGATCCGGCGATGGTCATCCCGAACCCCGGCCAGCTTACCAGCATGAGCATACTGAAGAGCTACCGCCTGCTGAACAGAAAGCCGAAGCGAACACTGCTCAATAGCCTACTAGAAGCTAAGCAGCGTTATGAACTCAACGATTTCTTGTTTTACAGACTCGCCCGCACCAGCGTACAGGTGGTTTACGGAGATACCGACCGCAACGCCCGCGAAATAACCCTTTTCGGCCTCTTGGTCGATGCGGGTTTTGATGTTCGCCTTACGTACCGAGGCAACCGGGTGTTCGTGAATGTCTACACCACCGAAGACCTCTTTGAAGTGCCCATCATTGATACCGGCGGGCGGCCCTACGCCAACCTCAGTTGCTTGGATGGGGCCTGCCGAGGCCGGCAGCGACTCTTCATTCTGGACGAACAGCCCAACCCTCGGGGCAGGTCTTTTGGCTTTCAGTTGCGGAGTTGGCCTGCGCTTGGCGTTCAGGCTACGGAGAAGGAAATGAGCTTCAACTACCACGGCATTCCGCAAAGCCTGAAGGTTACTTTTGACCGAACGGTGGTAGAGATCATGAAAGATTACCCCTTCATCCATGAATATGCCTACCTCGAGTCGCCGCTTTCCCCAACGCTGCGCAAAAGCCTTTTGCCCCAACTGCGCCGCTATTTGGAACCCTTGGATGAACGCCAACGGATAGAGCTACTCGTGAGTTTTACCCGCTCGGCCTTCGATTATAAAGAAGACAACGAGTACTTCGGCCACTCCAAACCGATGGTGCCGGAGGAGCTGTTTGGGTACAGTTTCTCCGATTGCGAAGACCGATCTGCCTTGTTTTTTGCCCTCGCCCGAGATTTGCTGAACATCCCGATGGCTGTAGTTGCTTACAGCGATCACCTGACGATTGCGGTTGGGGCAGACAATATCGCCGGAGACTCCTTCACTTACGAAGGCCAGCGTTACGTCTTCTGCGACCCGACCGGGCCGAAAGACTCCAGCCGAATTGGTGAAATACCTCCGGGCTATGAAAATAAAAATTTCCAAATTATTGGAACTTATAAGTAGTTGATTATCAGTTGTTAAGTATATTTTTTCAACTTTAAGGTGCTGGTTTGCGCCCAAATGTTACTTTTGCGGCCCATCGGCGTGAAACCAAACCGCTTGTTGATGGCTTATTTAAAGTAGACAATATAAAATCACGCATTAGTATGTACTGGACTCTTGAACTTGCTTCTTACCTAGAAGATGCCCCTTGGCCCGCCACACGGGACGAACTGATCGATTACGCTATTCGGCGGGGCTCTCCGTTGGAAGTAATCGAAAACCTACAAACGATGGAAGACGAGGGCGAATCCTACGAAGCCATCGATGATGTCTGGCCGGATTACCCCCGAAAAGACGACTTCCTCTTCAACGAGGATGAATATTAAGGTTGAGCCCGCACAGCATGGGCACGGAGCCGGCGGTCATCACTGCCGGCTTCGTCATGTAAACCAAACCTGCAACCTGCAACTTGAATCCTGATAAACCATGTCTTACACCATAGCAATAGATGGCTTCAGTGCCTGCGGAAAATCTACCCTCGCCAAGGCGATGGCGAAGCGTTTGGGCTATCGTTTCATTGATACGGGAGCGATGTACCGAATGATTGCCCTGCATTTTTTGCGGCAGAACGTTGACTTGGAGGATTCGGGCGCGGTCGCAGGTGCCATGAAAGGTTTACGGGTAGACTTCGTGCCCGGCAGCAACGACGCCCTCCTGAACGGAGAGAACGTTGAAACCGAAATCCGGGGCGGAGCGGTCTCCGGCATGGTTTCGCCCGTGGCGGCCGTCCCGGCCGTCCGCCGCTGGATCGTGCCGCAGCAACGGGAGATGGGTAAAGCCGGCGGCATCGTGATGGACGGCCGAGACATCGGCACCGTCGTTTTTCCCGACGCAGACCTCAAGCTCTTCATCACGGCCAGCACCGAGATCCGCACCGACCGCCGCCTAGCGGAGATGGAGGCTAAAGGCCTCGCCGCCACCCGAGAAGAGGTTGCTACCAACCTCGCCACCAGAGACCACATCGACTCTAGCCGCGAAGACAGCCCCCTCCGCCAAGCCGAAGACGCCATCGTGCTCGACAACAGCAACCTCAGCCTAGAGGCGTTCATTGAGGCGGGGATGGCGGAAGTAGAAAAGCTAGGATGATTTTCTAAACTCATGTTGCGCCCAACTTAACCAAGATGCACTTTATGCTCAGTGGGCAGAGTTCTTGCCGTGCAGTCTCTCCCCCGCCTGCCACACCTCCAACATCCGCTATCGCGTAGCGATTACCCCATGGATAACCTCGGACGTAGTCCGGGGGGGAGAGAGTGCCTCGGCCGAAGTCCGAGAGTGAGAGGGCACCTGGGCCGAAGTCCGGGGTGAGCGCGTGATCTGCCCCCGCCTGCCACACCTCCACCCCCCGCTATCGCGTAGCGATTACCCCATGGATAACCTCGGACGTAGCCCGGGGGGGGAGAGTGCCTCGGATGAAGTCCGGGGGTGAGAGAGTGCCTCGGACGTAGTCCGGGGTGAGAGGCCCCTCGGCCGAAGTCCGAGAGGGAGAGAGGTGGCGTGCTTACCCCTCCCTACGGCTTACTAAGGTCCAGCTCCCGCATCATCCCTAAAAACGACCGCCCGAAATCCGTAAGGTTATCGAAGTTGAGTTGGCTGGCCGCGGGCCGCAGGCGCGGGTAAGCATCGCGGTGGCGCTCGGCGAGATCATTAACGGCCGCGCGGATGGCGCGGCGGGCAGGCCGGCGGTCTCGGTCCAGAAACTGCTGTTTATAACCGATCTGGCGGAAGTAATCGTCTTCGCAAACGCGGTAGTAGAGCTGGAGGAGGTCTTTGTCTGGGGGCGGTACTGCGTAATTGAACAGCGCGTAGCCCGCAATGTAGCCTGGGATGGCCTGGGCAACTTCGGGCAAGCCATTGTCTTGGTACCAGTCCATGTTCGGCAGTTCGTTGTCGATCAGGGAAGAGAGCCGATCGTGGGTGGCGGGCAGGGTGATGCCGAAGGTGGAACGACCAGCGTAGAGCTCTTCGGCAAACGACTCGGGCGCGCGGCGAAGGAGGTGCTGCAACTCGCTAAGCAGGCGGACGTTTTTGTACGTCACCGGTTGGTCGTCTTCGCGGGCGAAGTACATGCGGTGCATCCGTTCCAGGGCTTCCATGGTGTAGCCTTCGGGGATGAGGAGGTAATCGAGCTTGTAGACGAGGTTGAGGAGGAGGTAGGCAACCGCTCCTGGTTGTTCTTCTGGGTTGAGTTTTCCGGTGGCGAGGTAATCGATCACGCTCTGGATGTGGCTGCGCAGGAAACCGAGTTTCATTTCCTTTTCCTCGGCGGAGATTTCGCGTAGGTGGGTGATCTCGACGGGGCTGAGGAAGTCTCGGAACTCATCGAGGAGGAGGTCGTCTTGTTTGTCGGCGCGAAGGGCCATTTCCTTGAGGGCGTGGTATAGTTTATGTGGGCTGGCGTCGTTGATGGGGGTGTCGAACACGATGGTGAGGCAGTCGTCGGCGTCGATGGCGAAGCGGCTGTACTTCATTTCGTAGTTCATGGTGGTTAGGCGGTGCAGTAGCGCTGCGTTGTTGGCATCGAGGCGGGCGATGCGGGCGGTTGCGCGGAGTTGTTCTACATCGGCGAAGCCGGTTACGCGCTTGCTGCCCTGGTAGAACTCGAAGTAGAGTTTGCCTTCTTCGGGGTGCCATTTTACATTGTCTTCCGTTGGGTCATAGAGATAAGCCATGAAGGCTTCTACGCTCTGGAGGTACTGGCCGTTCTCGAAGGCGGAGAGGGCGCGATCCCAGGCAGCATAGTTTTCTGGCGTTTTGAACGCATCGGTGTAGCGGCCGAAGCTGAAGTCGGGCCCGTCGGTCGGGTCGTAGCCGGGTGCGCGGCCGAATAGGGTGTCCCAAATGTTCAAATGGTAATAGTTTGGTCTTTTGGAGGAGGCAGGGAGCAAGTTGCAGGTTGCAAGATACGGTAAATTGGATGGTTGTTTTTTTTGCGCGGACGCTGGATGCGAGGTGCGTTTTTTTGAATGGTTGAAATGGAAGTTATAAGCTAAGCGTTATCTTTGATCATCTTGCTGAAATCTTATGCCATGACTGCTACACTAGAAAAACCAATAGCAACTGTTGAACCAGGATTTTTTTGGTCTTTGGAACGCTACCATAGGGCTATTGATACAGGAGTGTTTACTGAAGCGGATAAAATAGAATTGTTGTACGGTCAAATTTATAGTCTTATGCCCGCCGGAACGCCACATGAGGAGTGCGTCAGCTTACTTGCAGAATTTTTCCGTTTTCGGTTCGGAAGAACGTACCGTTATCGAGAGGAAAAGTCGATTACAATTCCTAATAAAGTAAGTGAGCCAGAGCCAGACTTTGTAGTAGTAGTAAAAAAGTCATACGCTAACCAAAGACCTCAACCAGAAGAGGTGCTTTTCCTTGCCGAAGTTGCCAATAGTTCTTTGAAAACAGACCGAACTGTAAAAGTAGAACTCTACGCAGAAGCCAACCTAGCTGAATACTGGATCGTAAACTTGGTCAACCGCCAAATAGAGGTACACCTGAAGCCCGACCCCGAACAAAAGCTATACGGCTCCGTAACCCATTACCGCGAAGACGAAACCTTCACCAGCCCCTTCGCCGGAGAGGTCGTCGTTGCAGAGCTTTTGCCCGATGTTGAAGCGGAGGAAGCTTAATCACTCCTCCACGCCTGCCTGCCAAGCCATCCGAAACATCCCCCGAAAACGCGAATACATCCGCTCAAAGGGCAACCGAAATTGCCCCCCATCCACAAAGCCGTGCTTTCGGTAAAAACCGATGGTGGCCTCGTTGGTGCTCATCCGTTCTAGCCAGAGGAGGCGTTTGTTGAGCCTCAATGTTTCAGCTTTGGCGTAGTCTAGCAACACGGAGCCTACGCCTTGGCCCCGAACGGCATCGTCCAAATAAACCCGGTCTAGCTTCAATGCGGCCTCCCCGCCGAAGTCTGGGTTCTCGGCGTGAAGCTTTAGCCGGAATATCCCGATCAGCTCGTCCTTCAAGTAGACATGGTAGTACGGCGCGTCGGCGAGGGCGAGATCGGCCAAGAAGGCCTCCTTTCCGTGCGTGCGCTCTACGTACCAGGCGCCCGCATCGGGCCAGAGGTAGGCGAAGGCCGGTGGGTAGATGCGCTGCATCAACGCAAAGTGCTTGGCGTGGTCTTCGGGCTGGATGAGGCGAAGGTGGATGTTGCTACGGAATTTGATGTCTGACACTGAAAGAGTAGGTTTTGCTGAGTGCAATATGGAATTGCTCTTATTGAGGCGTATTTTGAAGCCGAAGGCGGAGAAATACGCCTCAATAAGAGAAATTCCGTACTGATTCTATACCTTTGCGCATGGAAACTAACTATCCCTCCAAATTCGCAGAGCAGGGCCTCACTTTTGATGATGTTCTGTTGCTCCCCGCCTACAGCGAAGTGCTTCCCCGAGAAGTCAGTCTTTCTAGCCAACTAACGCGCGGCTTACGCCTCAATGCACCTATCGTTTCTGCTGCGATGGACACCGTTACCGATGGCCGCCTCGCTATCGCTATCGCCCGACAGGGCGGCATCGGGATTGTCCACAAAAACATGACCATCGCCCAACAGGCCGAGCAAGTCCGGATGGTGAAACGCTCCGAGTCTGGTATGATCGTTGATCCCGTTACCCTGAAAGTAGACGCAACGGTTGCCGATGCGAAGGCCCTTATGAAACGCCACCGGATCGGAGGCATCCCTATCGTCAATGATGCCAACCACCTGATCGGCATCCTGACGAACCGCGATCTGCGCTTCGAGAAAGAAGGCCGCCGCGCCATCAAAGAAATCATGACGACGGAGAACCTCATCACGGCCCCCGTCGGGACTACGCTGGAACAAGCCAAGGACATCCTGCAACGGCATAAGATCGAGAAACTCCCCGTAGTGAGCAAGGCTGGGTTGCTGGAAGGCCTCATTACCTACAAAGACATCATGAAGGTGAAGGATTACCCCAACGCCTGCAAAGACAGCTACGGCCGCCTAGTTGTAGGCGGAGCCATCGGCGTAACGGCAGATATGCTGGAGCGGGTGCAGGCCCTCGTCAATGTTGGGGTAGACGTAATCACTATTGATACCGCCCACGGCCATAGCCGGGGCGTGCTCGATTCCGTAACCAAGACCAAGGCGGCCTTCCCCGATCTCCAGATTATTGGTGGCAACGTCGCTACCGGCGCCGCTGCCAAGGCGCTGGCGGATGCGGGCGCTGACGGCGTGAAGGTCGGCGTAGGGCCGGGCTCTATCTGTACCACGCGCATCGTGGCAGGGGTAGGCGTCCCGCAACTTTCCGCCATCCACAACGCTGCCGAGGCATTGAAAGGGACCGGCGTACCGATTGTTGGCGACGGCGGTATTCGTTATTCGGGAGACATTGTGAAGGCGCTGGCCGCAGGTGCAAGCACCATTATGGCAGGAAGTCTCTTCGCCGGAGTCGACGAAAGCCCCGGCGAAACCATCCTCTTCGATGGCCGCAAGTTTAAGGTCTACAGAGGCATGGGCTCCCTCGGAGCGATGAACAAAGGCTCCAAAGACCGTTACTTCCAAGACGTTGAGGACGACGTGAAGAAGCTCGTCCCCGAAGGCATCGAAGGCCGCATCCCTTACAAAGGCTCGCTGGCCGAAGTCGTAACCCAGTACCTCGGTGGCCTACGGGCAGGCATGGGCTACTGCGGCGCCGCTACGGTAGCAGACTTGCAGAACGCGCAGTTCGTCCGCATCACTAGTGCGGGTATGGGTGAGTCGCATCCGCACAACATCACGATTACTAAGGAGGCACCGAATTATTCTCGGCGGTAGCTTGACTACGCTAACGCTTCGTGGATAACCTCACCCTCAAAGCCTAGGGTGTGTAATCTGTAATGTATTGTCTCTGCGCACAAACCCCCTCCCCAAACCCCTTCCCCACGGGGGAGGGGCTTATAAAAACGCTTCGCGTTTTAGAGAGGAGTTGCTTCTGTTTGAAAGACAACGAGATTTAAGGTGATAAGAATGTTGGTATTACCGGCCGGACGCTCAAAGGATCGCATGGGGCGACCTGAAAACAGGTTTTAAACCAGCGCAGGACCTCGAAGCGTCCATTTTTGTTGGTATTGAGCATGTAGCGAAGCGGAATGGTCAATACCAACAAAAATGGTCCTTTGAGCGTCCGTTCCGTCAACTAACCAACATTTTTATCACCCTGAACGGGATGAATGGCTTAGCCCTAAAGCCCCTCAATATCCGCCTCACTAAGCCCCGTAGCGGCCATGATGGCAGCTACGGGCATACCGTTTTCTTTCATGACTTTGGCGACTATTGTTGCGCGTTTACGGTCGCCTTCTTCGACACCTTTTTCTAAGCCTGCTTGGCGTCCTGCTTCTAAGCCTGCTTCTAAACCAGCCTCAAAGCCTTCCTCCCGTGAGGTTTCCACGACATTGTTCAGGTCGCGGAAGTATTTGAGGCTGTTCTCGTAGGCGGAAATTTCGTCTTTGGAGAAATTTGCGATCTCGGCTTCGGCGAAGAGTTTCCGGAATACTTCGGTTTCCAGTACTTCGGGGAGGTCATTGAGGTCCGCAAGGTGACGGAATACGTAGAGCCATTTGTCGCGGTCGGAGGTTAGCTCTTCTTGACCTTTCAGAAACTTAGGAAGCTCTACGTAGATGAACATCAGTTTGTCTGAGAAGACTTCATTGCGCTGGTTTTTGAGTTCTACAACGTGGTAGAAGTCGTCGCTATCGGCGTGCTCGTCGAAGGTGAAGTCTAGAATGCCGACGGTATAGACCGCATCTAACTTGAAGTTCCAGCCTCCCCGAGTAGCTTGCTCCTGAATGGGGAAAGAAGCGTAGTAGATGCTACGATCCTTGAAGAAATTTTGTTTGACCTTTTGCAGCTCGACGATGAAGTGCTCACCGGTATCTGAGGTGCAGTATACATCGAAGATGGCTTTACGGTCTAGGGGGCTACGGCCGAGCATTTCGGAATTGGCAAACTGTAACTCCTGAATGTTTTTCTCGTCGGGCAAGACTTTGTTTAGGAACTCAATCAGGATGTCCTTATTCGGCTCGGTGCCGAACAGCTTTTTGAAGCCAAAGTCCGTTAGGGGGTTGACGTAGCGTTCTTTAAGGTTACTCATTGGTTTTGTATTCCGACTTTTCAACAAGGTATTAAAGGTAAAGGTTTCTTTGGTTTAAGATCGCGCCGGAGGCCTACGGGATATACATAAGTTTACGAAGGTTCGTTGAGTGCCAAAACCCCCTCCCTAAATCCCTCCCCACGGGGGAGGGACTTGTGAAAACGCAATGCGTTTTTGAGGCAAAGTTGGTCGTAACTACCCAAGTTCGTCTCTAAATGATAAAAATAGCAGTTGCCAACGATTTAGCGAAGGCGGC
>CALEDI010000069.1 GCA_937949535.1 uncultured Lewinella sp.
TGGAGATCACGAGGTTCCAAGTGCCGGTATGCACATAGCTGCTCAGCGTGGCGGCGGAGAGCTGGCCGGTTTCGAGCCAGACGTAGCGCAGGTCGGTGGCGTTCATGATGGCCAGCAGGAGATTGAGAAGACCGAAAGTGAGGACAGCTTGGAGGTATTCTCCCCTCAGGGCGAGCATTTTTTTGGGGCGCGGCCGCAGGTGCGGTGCAGGGTAAAAAGCATTGTTGGTAACCAAACTTTGCTCCTTGCGTTCGCGCATCAGCTTGTCCTGAAAGCCAGTTTGCTGTTTCACCAGCATGGAAATCCCCGCGCGCGGAAGCACGAAACCGAGCGTGAGCAAACCGCCAAAGGCCGTTAGGAGCAGGGTCCAGTAAACGTCGGTGCTCACCGAGAGGTCGTTGAAGGCGTTCGCAAACCGGTCTAGCCCCGCCGCAAACTTATCGTTCCCGCCGGCGTAGAGCAGCAGAAACGGAACCAGCACCAAAACCGGAACCAAGGCCTGCCGCAACCACGGCAGTGCGGGTGAAGCCCCGCCGCGCTCCCGCTGCCGCCGAGTGGTTCGCCAACGGCGAACAGCACTGATCGGGGCCTCAAACACCGCCCCCAGCCCCAGCAACAGGCCGTACCAAACAAAGCGCAACTCCCGCGCTTGGGCGAAGCCCAGCACCAAGAAATACGTCAGGTGGTGCGCAAAGATCGCCGCGTTGCTGTGTACAACCACCACGCTCCCCGCAGCAAACAACAGGCCCCCAACGGACCAAACAAAGGCCCTGTGCTGCGCCAGCTCCGGACGAACAAATAAGGACAGCCCAATCAGCAGCGCATCGAAAAGCACAACGTTCAGCCCCACCTCTCCGTGGAAGAAGAGGAAGGCGTAGGCTAGGCCGAGGGCGAAGGTGGTAAGGGTTTGTTTTTGTAGTTTTGACATAGTTCTTTATTTTTCAAAGTTTAAATGCATTGGTTTTCCTAACAATGTTCTTGTTTTCTGCTCTTGATTGCGGCTGTGGCTAGCGTCAGCGTAGCTACAGCCGCAATCAAGAGCAGAAAACAAGAATATCAATCAATTATCCACTAGCTTAATGAATTCTTCCAGCTCCGCCAGGTGCGCCTCAAAGGCCGCCCGCCCTTCGGGCGTGGCGCGGTAGGAGGTCTTGGGTTTGTCGTTGACAAACTTCTTCTCTACCTCAATCTGCTTTTCCTTCACGAGGGCTTTTAGGTGGCTGGCTAGGGAGCCGTCGGTTAGTTTTAGGGTATCGCGGAGGGCGACGAAGTCGGCCCAGTCGTTCACCATCAGGATGGCCATGATGCCCATCCGGCTGCGGTGGTTGAAGAGTTTGTTGAGCCCGCCGATGGAGACCTTAGTGATGGTTGGTGCGTTTTTCATGTGGTGGTTGGTTTAGGAGGTGATTGATAGTTAAGTCGCAGGGTTTTCGTGCTCCAGCGAGGAGGCAGAACCGGATTTTAGCCATCGCTAAATGAGGATTCTGACGACGAAGCTGGTGTGCGAAAACACAAGACTTGGGCTGTCAAGGACCTCCTAAACCAACCACTTGATCATATTTGCGGTACATCCAGATGCCGTAAGCGATGTGGAGCACCCCGAAGCCAAAGGCCCAAAAGTACAGCCCGTACCCGATGAAGAAACAGGAGATCAGCCCCAGCGCAATCTCCATATAGCCGAGCCAAGAAAGCTCCTCGCGGGCGTAGCCGCTGCCGTTGAGTAGGCTGAGCCCGTAAAAAATGAGCGTTGCAGGGCCAATGAAGCCGCCGTGCTCGTGGTAGATCAAGGCAAGGCAAAACACGCCGCCGACCGCTAGGGGGAAGAACAGGTGCCAAGCCAATTTGTACGTTTTATTATGCAGCAGCTCTTGCCCCAGCCGCCTTGCCCGCCGGACCGTGAAAAAATAGCCGCAGGCTACCGCCCCCAACAAAACCCCCGCCGCCGTGATGGCCAAAAAGGGTAGGGGAGCAATGCCCCACGGATGATCAGAAGTAAGGTAAACCGATCGGCTGATGAAGAGCAAATCTTCGCCCCCCGCCCAGCGGTAAGCTACTACCAGCGCACAGCCAGCCAGCGCAAACAAGCCCGCACCTACGCCAGACAATCCGCTCAGGCCCATGAAGTAGCGGCTCCGTTCCATCAGGGAACGGATCTCGCGCAGGTCGTTGATGGGGTTGGCGATGGTTTTGGACATAGTAGGACTTTGGAATGCAAAGTTAGGTTTGACTGGTGATATTTGCAAGGGGTGATGGGATTTCCTCGATTCCGGCGATTTCGTGCCGGAAAGATCCGTCTGTCCGGCACGGCTTTGCTGAGGAAGGACGAATTTTCCCCGATTTCAGCCATTCCGTGCCGGAAAGATCCGTCTGTCCGGCACGGCTTTGCTGAGGAAGGACAAATTTTCCCGATTTCAGCCATTCCGTGCCGGAAAGATCCGTCTATCCGGTAGGGCTTTGCTGAAGATTGCCGAATTTTCCCGATTCCGGCGATTTCGTGCCGGAAAGATCCGTCTGTCCGGCACGGCTTTGCTGACGAATTGCCGAATTTTCCCGATTCCGGCGATTTCGTGCCGGAAAGACCCGTCTGTCCG
>CALEDI010000070.1 GCA_937949535.1 uncultured Lewinella sp.
TTTTAAAGCATTCCCCAAGGCTTCAGCGCGAGTTTTTTTCTTTTAGGCTTTTCCGCCTCCGCTTTCCGATCAGCCAGCAGCACAGCAAGAGGGCTTTGCTTCTTTGGCCCGTCAAAGAAGGCCCCCGGCAGGGATGCTAGACGGGATGAACGTTCGGTTTTATATTTTAGACGTGTGTGGAGCTGCCCCACACACGCCTAAAATCCGTACAGTGCTTGAAGTGCCTAGCGACTATTGGGTACGCCCCCTGTAAAACCATAGCGAACCATTGTTATACACACCACGTAAAGATGTGCATAACCCAAAGCAACAGTCTATCATGGAAAACCCACACCACCTGTTCTTGCTCGATGGCATCGGTGCCATCGCCTCCGCAGTATCGCTCGGTATGTTGTTGCCGTATTTTCAGGAACACATTGGTATGCCGCTACCAATCCTTTATACTTTGGCGGTGCCTGCGGTGCTCTTCGCGGTATATTCCTTAAGCTGTTATTTGTTCCGGGTTGAGCGCTGGCGTTTGTTTTTGCGCTACATCGCTGTTGCCAACCTCTTGTACTGCTTCGTTACCATCTTTTTGATGTTTAGCAATTTTAGGACACTTACGGGCTGGGGTTTGGCTTATTTTGTGGGGGAAATTTTGGTTATCTTGATGATTGTTGGTTGGGAGTTGAAGCTTGCTGGTAAGCCTGAATAGCTTGTGTTTGGCTTCCTTCCTCACTTGGAGGGAGAAAACTGGACGATTTCATTCAAGCAATCTTGGTTGGCGATGAACGCGCTGAAACCCCACTTTGCACCTGCGGCCGCGCCGGAAAATAAATTTAGGAACATGAGCCATCCCGAAGGTTGAGCAGTATTTCCAAAACGCTCTTCAACTATGAAGACTTGCTCGCTAAAAACGCTACGCCCAGCAACCCGCCGAATAAGGCCACAAAAAAAGCCCGTCGCTACCCTCCAAAGGCAGCAACGGGCTTAATTCCCTAGGGAATTTTTCCCTTTGGGGGCTGGGGGTCTGTCAAGTTTGATCTTAGCACCAACGACGAGGCAGCTCGCTGCGCTCGAAACCTCACCCCCGGCCCCTCTCCGGTGGAGAGGGGAGGCGGCTCTGCTCGCTTCGCTCGTTCGGCCAAAGCGCTAGAATCAAACTTGATGAAATACTAGGAAACTACACCCAAAAAACCAGGTTCAAGTCCTGCGCATGCGGCATCAGTTCATGGACGGGCCGCAGGCGGAAACCGTACTCAAACACGCCGGTGTGTTTAGGGTCAACGGAGAGTTTGAAGGTCGCTTTTCCGTCTTTCTGGCCAGCCAACTTGAATGGCTCGATCCGGATCAGTTCCAGCTTTTCTTCGCTGAGGCGGCGGTAACCGCAGTGCTCCAACACAAGCCCTTTCGCGTCAATGCCGTTGGTATCAATGACTACCTCGGCCTCGAAGCGGCCAGACATCGTCAGGGCTTGGTTCTGGGTGTCGAACGATTTGTTGTCCACTACCTGGAGGCCAGACCACTTATTCAGCACGTCCTGCTTCCAGGCTGCCAGTTCGCGGGCGGGCTTCCAGCCGCCTTTGCTGGCGGCTTTCTGGCTCTTGCCGAGGGGGAAGTAGAAGCGGTCGTAGTAGTCGTCCATCATTCGCTTCATCGTGAAGGTGGGAGCAACTTCGGCGATGATCTGCTTCACGTAGCCCATCCAGTCTTTGCTGATGCCGTTCTTGTCGCGGCGGTAGAAAGTCGGGATGATTTCGTCTTCGAGGATGGAGTAGATCGTCTCTGCGTCGAGCTCATCCTGTAGGTGTTGCTCCTCGTAGGTGCGCTCCAGCGGGAGCGCCCAACCTGCGTCGGGGCGGTAGCCTTCGGCCCACCAGCCGTCGAGGACGGAGAAGTTGACCGAGCCGTTGAGCGCGGCCTTCATGCCCGAAGTACCGGAAGCTTCCAGCGGCCGAGTTGGGGTGTTGAGCCAAACATCGACGCCCTGCGTCAGCAGCTTCGCCATCTCCATATTGTAGTCTTCCAAGAAGATCACCTTACCGGCAAACTCCGGCTTCTTGCTCACGTGGATGATGTGGCGGATCAAATCCTGCCCTCCCTGATCGGCCGGGTGGGCCTTGCCCGCGAAGAGGAAGATGACCGGCTGGTCGGGGTCGTTGACCAGCTCGCGCAGGCGCTCTTCGTTTTTGAAGAGCAGGGTAGCGCGTTTGTAGGTCGCAAAACGGCGGGCGAAACCAAACACCAGCGCGTTGTCGTCGATGTTGTTCACGATGTCGATGATCGCCTTCGGCCGCTCGCCTCGGCGGCGCATGTCTACCTCCAGCTTTTCGCGCACGTATTCCAGCAGGCGAACCTTCAGGGTGTGGCGGACATCGAACAGCTTCTTGTCGTCGATCTTGTGGATCTTCCGCCAGATGTCCTTATTGCTTTGGTCCCGAACCCAATCTTTGCCGAACTCCGTGGAGTAGAGCCGGTGGATGTCGTTCGCGATCCAGGTTGGGTAGTGGACCGAGTTCGTCACGTAACCGATGTGAACTTCCTCGGCGGTGTAGCCGGGGTAGAGCTTCGTGAACATCTCTTGGCTCACTTCGCCGTGCAGCTTAGATACGCCGTTGACGCGCTGGCTCAGCCGGATGGAGAGCTTAGACATATTGAAGTCTTCGCCCGCATCGTTGGGGTTTAGGCGGCCTAGCGCGACGAAGTCGTGCCAGTCAATGCCCAGCTCGCCTGCGTAGTTGTAGAGGTAGTTGCGGAGCATGTGCTCGGGGAAGTGGTCGTGGCCGGCGGGCACGGGCGTGTGCGTGGTGTAGAGGCTGCTTGCCCGGACGGCTTCTACGGCTTCGTTGAAGCTCATGCCGTCTTGCTGTACGTGGTTTTTCAAGCGCTCGATGCTCAGGAAACCTGCGTGGCCTTCGTTGAGGTGATAAACTTCTGGCTGGAGGCCCATCGCTTCAATGGCGCGGACGCCACCGATGCCGAGTAGAATTTCTTGCTTCAGGCGGTGCTCATTGTCGCCGCCGTAGAGCATATGCGTCAGGGCGCGGTCGTCTTGCTGGTTGTCTTCGTGGTCGGTATCAAGTAGGTATAGGTTGATGCGCCCGATGGGGAGCTTCCATACCTTGGCGACCACGATGCGGCCCTGCACGGGCACGCTGATCTTCAACCACGAGCCGTCGGTGTTGCGGACGGGCTCAACGGGCAGTTGGGTAAACTTCTGGGCGGGGTATTTATGGATCTGGTCGCCGTTGATGCTCAGGCCTTGGTTGAAGTAACCGTAGCGGTACAGCAGGCCTACACCGAAGAGGTTCACATTAGAATCGGAGGCTTCCTTCAGGTAGTCGCCGGCCAGAACGCCGAGGCCACCGCTGTACAGCTTTAGGCTGATGTGGAGGCCGTACTCCATACTGAAGTAGGCGATTTTTGGCCCCTTCTTCATTGGCTCACCGAGGTAAGCGTCGAAGTCTTTCTCAACGCTTTTCAGTTGCTTGAGGAAGGCTTTGTCTTTGGCCAGTTCTTCGGCGCGGGTGGGGTCTAGGGTTTCGAGGAGTGCAACGGGGTTGTAGTTCAGTTCAACGAACTTATCGGGGTCGATGGATTTGAACATGTCCTGTGCTGCTGCGCTCCAAGACCACCAGATGTTGTGGGCTAGCCGGTTGAGGGGAGCGAGCGCGGCGGGC
>CALEDI010000071.1 GCA_937949535.1 uncultured Lewinella sp.
GAAGGCCGCCGCAGGCTACACCCGAGACCCGCACAAAGCAGAGGTGATTGACGGCAAACTCTACGGCTTGGGCAGCAACGATGCGGGCGGAGCTTTGGTCTCCCTCATTTCCGCCTTCGTTGAGCTGGAAAACGACGCTACGCTAGGCTGCAACCTCATCTTGGCCGCCACGGCCGAAGAAGAGATCAGCGGCCCAAACGGCATCGCTGCTCTGTTGCCCCTGCTGGGGCACATCGACGCGGGCATCGTGGGGGAGCCAACCCTGCTCGATTTGGCCGTTGCGGAGCGCGGCCTCGTTGTCATCGACGGCGAGGCGAAGGGCGTCTCCGGCCATGCGGCCCGCAAGGAAGGCGTCAATGCGCTCTATCTTGCCTTGGACGACATCGCCGCCATCCGGAACCATGTTTTTACCCGGCCGAGCGCGTTGCTTGGCCCAACCTCGGCCAACGTCACCGTGCTCAATTCTGGCACCCAGCACAACGTGGTGCCAGACCGGGCGACCTTCCTGATTGATCTCCGCGTCAACGAAGCTTACCGCAACGAGGAGGCCGTAGCGGAGTTGCAGGCCGTTTGCCAGCACGCGGTGCTGACGCCTCGGAGTTTACGGTTGCAGTCTAGCGGTATTTCGGTTGCGCACCCGTTGGTGCGGGCGGGCCTTGCTGTTCGGCCTGGGGCCAAAACCTATGGATCGCCTACGCTTTCCGATCAAGCCCTGATGCCGTTCCCGACGCTTAAGCTCGGCCCGGGTGATAGTGCGCGGAGCCACTCGGCAGATGAATTCATCTACACCGAAGAAATTGAAGCCGGCCGGAAGATGTATGCGGCTTTGTTACGGGAGGCTTACTTGGGGTAACTGAGGCCGCTGTTCCGGCCGGAAAAAATAAAATTAACCATCAGGCAGCGTTCTGCACCTCACCACCGTTTGGCTTATAGTTTTGATGATGAAAGATTCTACAGCCTCACTTTATTCTCACTAGTAAATTTGTTTTCAACAGGCTGTTTACGAAAATGGGGAAGCCGGACCAAGTGTCCGCCTTCCCCATTCTTTTTGTGGTATGCGAACTAAAAGCCCTCTCCGATCATTTTTATGGGCGAGTTGTAGGTTGCAGGTTACAAGTTGCAGGTTGCAGGTTGGCATTCAAACTAAACTATACGATTATGTTCGGAGATATGATGAACCAGATGCAGGAAATGCAGGAGCAGATGCAGCAACAGCTTGCCGCTGAATCCTTCACCGCTGAGGCTGGCGGCGGCGCCGTAACCGTTACTTGCACCGGCGCCCGCGCCATCACTAACGTAAAAATCAGCCCTGACTTGCTGGACCCCGAAGACGCCGAAGGCCTTGAAGACCTCATCGTTGTGGCTACCAACCGCGCGCTAGAGAAAGCCGTGGAATACGAGCAAAGCCAGGCCGGTTCGATGATGAACAACATGCTGCCCGGCGGCCTTGGTGGCCTCTTTGGCGGGTAAACAACGATAATCTAAACGGGAGCCTGCGCCGCATTCCCTTTTCTTCTTTTCCCCTTTTTGCCCATACTTCATGCAGGAATTAGCAGGAATTATTGTCCTCGGAATCTTCGCCCAATGGCTGGCGTGGCGCGTGCGCGTGCCTGCCATTCTCCCGCTCATTGTAGCGGGCTTGCTGGTGGGGCCTATTTCTACCTTGTTTACCGCCGACGGCGGTAAGCTGATTAACCCGATTTTTAACGGCGAGACGGGCCTTTTCCCGGGAAAGTCTCTGTTTTACTTCGTGAGTTTAGCCATCGGGGTCATCCTTTTTGAGGGCGGGCTTACCCTCAAGATGAAGGAGGTTAAGGAGACCCAACGCACTATTCTTCGGCTGATCTCGATTGGCAGCCTCATCACCTTCGTTGGGGCAGGCTTCGCGGCCCACTACTTGATGGCGTTGAGTTGGAGCATCAGCTTCCTCTTTGCTGGCCTCATCATCGTGACGGGGCCAACAGTGATTGCGCCCATCTTGCAGAACATTCCCCTGAACCGCAACGTAGCTACCGTACTGAAGTGGGAAGGCATTTTGATTGACCCGATCGGGGCGTTGGTGGCCGTTTTGGTCTTTAAGTTCATCACTTCGGCGGGGAACGACGCCAGCTTCACGATGGAGGCTTTTGGCACCTTCATGAAAATCGTCATTATCGGTGGCACCTTTGGTTTTTCGGCGGGGATGGCGCTCTACCACATCATCAAAAAAGAACTCGTTCCGCACTACTTGCTTAACGTTTTCGTGCTGGCCTACGTACTGGCTATTTTTGTTGGTAGCGACATGGCAGCGCACGAGTCTGGTCTGCTGGCCGTGGTTGTTATGGGGCTGGTATTGGCCAATAAGGACGTTCCGCGTATCGAAGAGATTCTTTCTTTCAAGGAGAGCCTAAGCGTCTTGCTCATTTCTATCCTATTCATTTTGCTGGCAGCCAATATGGATATTTCTCAGCTAGAGTTGCTCTACCAAAACTGGCGACCAATAGCCCTCTTCGGCTTCGTTGCCCTTGTGCTTCGCCCGCTGAGTGTATTTGTTAGCACCCACGGCGGCAACCTCAACTACCAAGAGAAACTCTTCATCAGTTGGGTTGGTCCGCGTGGTATCGTTGCGGCGGGTATTGCTTCCTTGTTTGGCCTCACCCTCGCAGACCAAGGGGTTCCCGGAGCGGAATACATCACGCCTTTGGTTTTCATGATCGTATTGGGCACTGTTTTACTGAACGCGACTACGGCCCGCCTCGTTGCTCGGTTACTTGGTGTGGTGCAGGACGATTCTGGGGGGGTCCTCATCCTTGGCGCCAACAACTTCGCCATCACGATCGGAAAATACCTGAAAGACAATGGCCGGACGGTTCACCTAGTAGACTCTAACCCCGGCCACATCACCAAGGCAGAGGCGGCGGGCCTAGAAGGTATTGTGGCTAATGTCTACAACACCGACCTTTCTGAACGCTACGAACTGCTCGATGTCGGCTATATGTTGGCCCTTACCAGTAGCGACGAGGTGAACGCCTACGCCCTGAGTCACTACCAAGACATCTTCGGAGAAAGCGGTGCCTACCGCCTAATAACCGTAGATGAACTCAAAGGACGGACGGAACCTGCGGAAGAAAACGTCTTTAGCTATACCGAAGACTTCATCAACCTCAGTGAGTCTAACCGAGAGTCTGCCAGCATACGCGAAACGCCGTTTTCTACCATTCCACAGCTTCAGGAAATGATTGCCCTCGCCTCGGCTGATCTAGACATTGCGCCGCTGTTCATCAAACACCCCGACGGGCAGTTGCACGTGATACCCCAAGACCCTTCCTCGTTAGAAATAACGACCGGCACAACCTACCACTTGGTCTGCCTCGGAAACGAGTTGCCCGCAACCGTTGGGGCCAGCGGAAAGGCAAAAACAGAAGAGACAGACTAGCGTTTTAGCTTTTTTGTACTAAGCAGTATAATGCGCAACAGCCCGAGGCAACAAGGGCTAAACCCCAACCGTTACTGCTATAGCTCTCTTTACCTACCTACCAATTAACAACACGACAACCAGCCTTACTATGCGCTTCTTACTTACCATGGCCTTAATGGCCTGCGCTGCCGTTTCCTTTGCACAGGACCCAGCCGACATCTACCACAAAACGGTCGATCTCGACGAGATCAACCAAGTAAGCTTCGATGTCTACAAAGACGATAAACTCGAAATCAAAACTTGGCCAGGAGACGACATCCTGATCGAGACCAGCGTAAAACTCAACAACGGAGAGGCCCACATCCTGAAATTCTTCCTCAACAAAAAACGCTGGGACCTCGCCGAGCAAGTATCCGGAGACCAGCTAAAACTGGAAAGCGTTGACAAGCAGCGCCGCGTTGTTCAGGGTACAGAGTTCTCTACCTCCGAAACCGTCAACATCGTTGTCTATATGCCCGAAGATTTCTCCGAAGCGGGAGACCGGACTTATAAACGACAGAGTAGGTAATACCGCCTAATAGCCTCCCGTACCCATTCCTTAGGTTACTGAACTACGACCTTAAGCCCTCGATGGTCGGAATAACCGGTATCAAACTGTTCGATTTCTCGGACAGCCAAGCTCGTATCCACCAACAAAAAATCGATCCGTAAGCCCGGCAGCGGCCCGGTAAAGGTAGTGCCCAAGCCGAAGCCTTTCTTTGCCCATGCATCTCGGAGGCGGGGCGTCATGATGCGTTGGTAGGTGTAAGACGAAGGGACATCGTTGAAGTCTCCACCTACAATGACCGGATGTGGGCTTTCCCGTACGTAGCGGCGTATTTCCTCGGCTTGGTTGGCCCTTACAGCCGCCGCAGAGCCATAACTGCGCAACATGGATTCGGCGCGGTCGATCTCTTCTTTCACGTCTCCATCTTTACCGATCTTACCCGCCATACCACTTATCTTGTTGGACTTTAGGTGTAGGTTAATTACCCGAATCGTGCCTAATGAGGTTTCTATATCTGTGACGAGAAAACCGTTGAAACTGCCTCCTAGCTTCGGAAAGCTATGAGCAATGGGCGTAAGCCCGTCGGCGTAGGTCACGATGGTTTTTCCTTTGGGCTGGTGCCTGTTGGTTAAGCCCGTAGCGGCTTTTACCCCTTCTACGTATTTGCCGTTTCTGGTTTCCTGAAGCAGTAAAATATCTGGCTTCTTTTGCGTCAAGAAGCGGAACGCCAGCTCGTCTTCAACGGAGACCCAAGCATCGTTTTTGAAACTGCGCACATTTGTCGTAACAATCGTGACCTTGTCTTCCTTAGCGGCAACGTTGCCGCCCATGCCAAACGAGCATATCCGTGTAGAAATGGGTAGAGCGGCAAGCAGGACCAAGAAGGGAAACACTGCAGCTGTGCGCCATTTTTGGTAAAGACAAAAGGTAAAGAACAGTAAGGTCAGGAATAATAACCCCGGCAATAGCAGTGCAATAATAGAGGGTGGCCACCAAATACTAGGAGAGACAAACCGGGCCAAGAGCCCAGCCCCCGTAACCGCAGCCAAGAGGCTGCCCAAAAAAGAAATGAGCTTACGAATCAAGGCGTTTTACTTCTGGTTGGAGGCGCGGAAAAGAAAGTCTTTCTCTTCTTTCGTCAGGCTATTGTAGCCGCGTTCTTTGATCTTATCCAAAATAGCGTCTAGCTCTTCTTGGTGGGTCATTCCGGAGCGCGGAGCACTGTCTGGTGCGGCTTTTGCTTTTGTAGTTGGTCCGCCAGCTTTACGCATAAACGAAGGGCGTTTTTTAGGGCCCGTCGTTTCTTTTACGGAACGGCCACTGCGGTAGGCCGCGCGGGGCCCTGGTTGCTGTTTATGCTCTTTGCTTGGGGCCAATACGTCTGCCCATTTATCTTGTAGCCAACCGAGGAAGTTCTGGAGGCCCTGCGTCAGGTCCGTACCTTGGCGCAGGTAAAAGGCAAAGAGAATACCCATAATGATGCCGCCGATGTGGGCGAACGTGCCGCCGATGTTGACCAAGCTGCCTAGGCCGATTATCTGCACCATGATGGCGAAGAAGACAATGTACTTGAGCCGAATATTACCGAGGAAGAAAAGCCGGATCACGTAGTCTGGCGCAAAGATGCCCGTAGCCGTCAGGATGCAAAACACAGCACCACTTGCCCCAATGATTAAGCTTCCGCCAGCGCCGAAGTTGCCAACATTGAAAGCAATAAAATAAGCCAAAAAGCCCGCAAAACCGCCCAAAAGGTAGAGCGGCAACACCCGCCGATCTCCGAGCAAGTCTCCGAAAATACGACCGAACCAAAAGAGGTACAGCATATTCCAGAGCAGGTGAAAAAAGCCTTCGTGCAGGAACATATACGAAACCAGCGTCCATGGTTTCGTCAGCATGTGCCACCAATCACTGGAGCCAGAGAACCACGTCATCAGGGTTCTGAAAGCGGGGCTTTCGGCGTGGCCAGCGGCCACGGAAAAGATCATCCAGAGGATGTTCACGACCAAAAACACGGCGACGTTGACAATGATGATCCGGTTGATCATATTGCCAAAGCTGAATTCGCGGCGGACGTCGTCCCAGATGGATTGTAACATTGCTTAAGGGTTGCGCATATTAGAAAAGATTTCGCGCCAGAATAGTTGTGTTGGAGGGAAAGGAAAATTCAATGCCTCAGCGAATTACCGCCTAAAACGCCGTTGCCACCGGGCCATGTTCCCGCGCGCATCTTTCACTTCGAGTTCGAAGAGGTGCTCACCGGGGCCGGGTTCGCCGTTGGCGAAGCTGTAGTTTAGTTTGCCGCTTTTGCCGTCGTGTTCCAGCAGGGCCCACTTCCCGTCGATGGTTCCTCGGTAGGTTAGCTTGCCGCCGGAGACGTCGTCTTCAACAATGACGCTGAAACCCACAGCGCGGCGCAGATCGGTATTGAAGTAGTTGATCATTACCGTTGGGGGCAGGGTGTCCAGGAAGAGACCGTAGTCTCCGAAGGTCGGGATATTGGCGGCCATTCGCCCATCATCCGTCCAGTGGCCGCCGTTGCTGCTCAGGCGGCCATCGTCATCGCAGGTACCGAGGAAGACGTGGTTTTGTAGATGATCGGGTATTTGGGCGACGGGGCGCAGGTGCAAGCGGGCGGATCCGTGCAGGGGCGTCCGAGGGTCATGAACTTGGTGGACATCGCTCAGGTGATTGGCCGAGCGGTCTGGCAACCGCGCGTAACGGAAGAAGCAGTCGCGGTAGAGCCCGTCTGCGTCCAGTTCCAGCCGCATGTCTCCGTTGTCAATGATGCTTGGCTCTCCGGCGGGTAGGAAGTACTGGTGTGGTTGGGGAGCCCTCGGTTGGGTGCTCGGGCGGTAAAGCACGATGAGGTTAAGCTCGGCAGCATTGCCCGCAAAGTCTACCGTTCGGAGGCGAAGATTGAGGGGTTTTTCGGGTTGAAGCACAAGGCTGCCATCGTAAGCGCCCTTGCTTTCAACTTGCCTTGCATCCTGCGTGCGCGCCAAAAAATCGGATTTTTCATCTGCTCCCGAAGTCTTCGCGCGGTTCAAGAACGCGAACGGCCCTACGGTATCCGTCGGCATCGGTGCCCGAAACTGCTGCGGAGAAATAGCCCAAAACCGATGGTACCAGCTTTGGTTTTCCGTCCAGTCGGCGTAGTCTGTTAGCGCATTGAGGTACTCGGTCTCTTCAAAGGGGATGCGCGCAAAACGGAAGTTGAAAACCAGCGTCGTGTCGGCGTAGAGGTCTCCGCCAAAAATCCCATTCCAATTCGGCATCGCGTTCTGGCGATCGTAGGATTTCAGGGCCAGCCCGATGCGCCGATGCGCAACCACCACCGTATCACTAACGGCATAGTTGCCGCCCCGCAAAAGGGTAGGCGTTATTGTTTGGCTTTCTTGTTCCAACCCTTGTTCGTTTAGGCTATAGACGCGCAGTTTCCGGATGGCCGGAGACCGCGTATCTGGGATGCTAAAGCCAAAAGCCAGCGGATTTATCGCTACATCTCCTGCTTGCTCGCGCATCTCGAAATGGAGATGAGGCCCAAAGCTGTGGCCCCGGTTGCCTACGCCACCGATCTGTTGCCCGCGCGCAACCCGAAAATCCGTTGGGCCAAAGTGCAGGTCTTGCGGGAAGGCTTCTTCGGCAAACTGCCGCGCCCGTACGGTATCTAACAGGTTTGGGGCTATGGTTTCTAGGTGGCCGTACACGCTGCGGTGCCCGTCGGGGTGGTCGATGTAGATCGCTTGGCCGTAGCCGCCCGGGCTCACCTTGATCCTGCTCACGTACCCATCGGCTACGGCGTAGACCGGCGTGTTGACGGGTGCTCTAAAATCTAGCCCCGCATGAAAATGATCGCTCCGCAACTCCCCAAACGTACCCGTTACAAGAAGCGGACCACTTAAAGGCGCATCATACTGAAGGCTTTGAGCCGAAAGGAAGGAAAAAGGAAGCAGGAAAAATAATAGAAAGAGGCGCAAGGGCAGAAGTTTTCTTTAAGGTAGGAAATGGGCGAAGATAGTGCAGTCACAAGGTCGTTATCAGGCGTGATGGGTTGATTCTAGCATTTTGCTTCGTTTCAAACCACCGCGAGGTATAGTACCCTGCTAAAGCCGTTGTTGAAGCACACGGAATGGCTTGGCCCCGAAGGGGTCTCAACTTTAGCGAAGGGTTGAACGCTTGCCGGTAGGCAACGTTCAGCCCTTCGCGATTGCGAGCCAAGATAGAAACCAGCCCACTAGGACAAACAAGCAGTACTTTTGCGCTTCAAATAAGCTCAAAAAATGCTAAAACGTTTCCTACTGTCCTTTACGCTTTTTGCCTTCGCGCTTGCGCTTTCTGCGCAGCAGAAAGACCTGAAAGTTGGCCTCGTACTGAGCGGCGGCGGTGCCCGGGGCTATGCACACATTGGCGCGTTGCAGGTACTTGAAGAAGCAGGAGTACGGCTAGACTACATCGGCGGAACCAGCATGGGCTCCATCGTGGGCGGCCTCTACGCCGCCGGCTACAGCGCAGGCCAACTAGAACAGATGCTGAGGCAGACCGACATCATGGCGGAGCTGCAAGACGAGATAGACCGCGAAAACCTTACCATCTACGAGAAGATCTACACTGAACACTACCTGATTGGTCTTAGCCTGAAAGACTTCGCCATCGTGCTGCCTACCGCTCTCTCCGACGGGCAGCGCATCCATGACCTGTTTAGTCATTGGACGGCGGGGGTAGCGAATACCAAAGACTTCAGCAAACTCTCCATCCCGTTTCTTTGCATCGGCACCGACATCGAGACCGGCGAGGCCGTCTTGCTCGAAAACGGAAAACTGGCAGATGCGATGCGCGCCAGCGCTGCCCTACCCGGCATCATCAGCCCCTACGAAATGAACGGCCACGTAATGACCGACGGCGGCGTTTCCAACAACTACCCCGCCGAAGAAGTGAAGAAAAAAGGGATGGATTACCTGATTGGCATCACCGTTGAGCAAGACCCTTTCAAGGCAGAAGACATCAAGTCTTTGGACCAGCTCTTGCTGCAAATCGCCTTCTTTCAGGCTACCCGCCGCAACGTTGAACAGTATGAACTTACCAACATCGACATCGACCCGGACCTCGGCGAGTACACCCAGCTAAGCTTTGAGGCTATTGACGACTTGGTGCGGGCGGGGCGCGAAGCGGCCCAGAAGATGTTACCAACTCTAGACTCCATCGCCAACTTGCAGCAAAAAACGCCGGTACGTGATACCATCAGTACGCCGATGTACTTGAATGCTCCGGTAGTAGAAATGGTCGGGAACAGCGGCCTGAGTCGGCGGCAGGTCCTCAGTTTTTTCAAGGGTAAGCTGCCCGGTAAGATCAGTTGGTCAGACTTTCGGAAAGGCCTAGTAGCCCTCTTCGCTACCAGCCGCTATGCAAACATTGATTACGATTGGGAAGAAATGCCCGCCCCTAACCGAGACAATGCCGTAAAACTGACCTTGAAGATGAAGCAATCTCCAGACTTCGGGCAGCAACTCCGTTTGGGCCTCCATTACGACGAGGTTTACCGGGCCAACATCTTGGCTGGCCTCACCGTAAACGATGTATTATGGGACAATACCCAAACGACCATCGACCTGATCGGGGGGAATCGTTTTCGTTACCGCTTTGATTACCGTTACAACCGCGTCAATGGCTCCGCCATCGGCCTACGCAGTCGCCTACACTACGCCGAAGTAGGCGTTGCCCTGCCAGACGTAATGTCGACATCCGGAGGCCTACAAATTGAACAACTCGATTTTCGTTTTACCGACCTCAATGCTGAACTCTATTGGGACATCCGCCAGACGGACAACTCCTTCACCGGCATCGCCGCCGAGATAAAATACTACCAGAACACCTCCAACCAACTCGCCAGTGCCGAAGCGGCTGATGGCTTCCGTTTAGGAGATGATTATTACTTCGTCCCGAAGGCCTATTTCTTGTACGATAAGCTGGACAACCGGAACTTCCCGATGGCCGGTTTCCTCATCAATGCTAAAGCCCGGGCCATTCGTAACCTTGGAGGGCAAGCACTCGGCGAAGACGAGTGGGCCTACAACGGAGACATAGAGTTCAGGGCTTATCAACCGCTGAGCGGAGCTTTCAGCCTTGGGCTTGACCTTTCTGCGGGTGGTTTCACGGGGCGTTCGTCCTTCCCGTTTCGTTACTACCTCGGGAGCAACAACCGCAATTTGATGAACAACTTTAAGCAGTTCCCAAGCCTCGAAATCGGGCAGGCTTCAGGGGAAGGCATGGTTATGGGGGAGTTCCTGGTATGTTACCACCCTGGGGGGAACCATTACTTTACGGCGGGTGCGCGCGCTGCGCGCCTAGGCAACTCCGAAGGCTTGCCAAGCTCCGTAAACGACGACTGGTTGAGGGCGGGGCGGCTCACCTACGGGTTCAGTTCTCCGCTTGGCCCACTGGAGTTGACCTACGCATACGGAAACGCTGGGAAAGAAATTTATTTCAACTTAGGCTACTGGTTTTAAAAGGAACGTTACTTTTGCCAAATTCCATCCGCTAATATTACTTCTATGCTAAACCTTCCTCTGCTTAAAGCCATCTGTGAAGCCCCCGGAGTTTCCGGCTTTGAGCGACGTATCCGTGAACTTGTCCTCCGTGAAGTAAAGGGCCTGGCCGATGAGGTCCGGGTAGACAACATGGGCAACGTGATTGCCATCCGCCGTGGCAAAAGCAATAAGCGGGTAATGGTTGGCGCGCACATGGACGAGATCGGGTTTATCGTAAACCATATTGACGATAAGGGCTTTCTGCGCTTTCTACCACTTGGTGGCTTTGATCCGAAAACCCTAACGGCACAGCGGGTTATTGTACACGGCCGGAAAGATGTACTGGGGATACTTGGCTGCAAGCCCATCCACATCATGAAACCGGAGGAGCGCAAGAACGTAGTCCCCATAAATGAATACTTCGTTGATACGGGCATGACTAAAGAAGAAGTAGACAAATGGGTCCGTATCGGAGACCCCATTTCCCGCGAGCGAGCACTAACGGAAATTGGTGATTGCGTAACTAGCAAATCATTGGATAACCGAATTTCCGTCTTCATCCTAATCGAAGCCTTGCGCCGCCTCAAAGACCAAGTGCTTCCTCATGATCTGTACGCAACCTTTACCGTACAAGAAGAGGTTGGCCTACGAGGAGCAATTGGCAGCGTTGGCCATATCGACCCTGATTTCGGGTTCGGTCTCGATGTCACCATCGCCTTTGATGTGCCAGGGTCTAACGCCCACGAAACGGTAACTTCCCTTGGGGAAGGAACAGCCATCAAGGTGCTAGATGGCTCGGTCATCTCCGATTACCGCATGGTTAATTACCTCAAGGAAGTAGCAGGTAAAGAAGGAATAAAAACCCAACTCGAACTACTGCCTGCGGGCGGTACGGATACTGCGGCCATCCAGCGTTACGGCAAGAAGGGCGCGATCGCGGGTGCAATATCCATCCCGCTGAGGAACATGCACCAGAGCACCGAAATGGCCCATAAAGAAGACGTAGAACACACCATCCGTCTCCTTACCGAAGGCATCCGCCAGCTAGACACCTACAATTGGGCTTTCGGGGAAGACCACGGAGACCGCCAACAGCCTGATGCAAGTACAGGAGGAGAGTTTGATTGGATCAAGTAGGAAGTTCTTAATACCGCATGTGTGAGCGATCTAAATATCGTCTCGGTGCCGGTCTAACTTAACCAGCACGGCAATCATGATCGTGAAACTGAGCAATGAGGACCCTCCCTTGGAAATGAAAGGAAGTGGAATGCCGATGACGGGCATCAGCCCCATCGTCATCCCGATGTTGATGAGCATATGAATCAGGATGATCCCCGCTACACCGTAGGCATACGCCCTAACAAAAGTTCGTTTCTGCCGCTCAGCAATAACACTGATGCGCCAAAGCAAAGCCATGAAAGCCAGGATGATCATCGTTGTCCCGATGAAGCCCTGAGACTCCCCCACCGCACTAAAAATAAAATCGGTTTCCTGCTCCGGGACGTAGTCGTACTTCGTGATCGTGCCATCCTCTAACCCCCTACCAGAAAGCCCTCCGGCAGCAATGGCTAACTTAGACTGGGTGATGTTGTAAAGCGCGCCTTGCTCGTTCATTCCCGCTGGCCTCAACCAAGCGTCAATTCGTTCTTGCTGGTGTGGTTTTAAGACGTTGTAGAAGGTAAAGTTGGCCGCAAACGCAACCAGTATTCCCCAAAACAAGGCACCGAAGGAAAGCAGTACCAAGCGCCCGTTTTTCCGTAGGAGATGATAGGTTGCCGCCCCGCATAAGGCAACAAAAAGCACCAACAAAACCGGCCAACCCCACCCGAGGGAATAAGCATAAGCCGCCCCCACGACTAACGCAACCGAGCCCCCCAACCACCAACGAAGCCTACGGGGAACAGACAGCGCCAGAACGACAAGCAGTAGACCAATAAGCCCCCCAGCCAGCAAGCCAGTTGGTTGCGTGATGCCGAGCAAAAACATCGTTGCGGTAAGTATACCAAACAAAAGAATAAGCGGAGAAAGCCCTTCTCGGTACATCACCAGCAAAAAAGAACCAAAGACCAACGCCGAGCCCGGATCAGGCTGAAGAATGATCAAAACAGACGGGATCACCATAATGAGTAACCCACTACCAATGGCACCTAAGTTGTTCAATTTTTCACTCCATTGGCTCAGGAATGCCGCCATTGCGAGTGCGGCACCAAACTTCGCCAATTCGCTAGGCTGAAAGGTGAAACCAAAGAGACTGAACCACGAACGGGCATTGTTGATCTCTTTCCCAAAAACCAGCACCAGAAGTAAGAGCAGCAGTGTTGCGCCATAAATCGGATATGCGCCCTTTAGCCATAGGTCCCGATCAACAAAATGATGAATAAAAAACCACGCTGCGGCAGAGATAAGAAGCCAAATGAACTGCTTGCCCATGAAGGAACGCATCATCTCGGGGATGTCCCAGTTATAACCCTCCGGCGGACGGCCTACGGAATACAGCATCAACATCCCTACCGTAACAAGAAAGATGTACAGCACCACAGTAGGAAGATCGTTCCGAATTGTTCTCAGAGACATAACGGTAGAGGCTACAGAAAATATAAGGCACGAATGCAGGTGCAGGGCAACTTGGCACGACGGATTGTACCGTTAGGAAAGGTCTCAAGACGAACCATCACTCCCTACTACATCCTTTAGTACATCCGCAAAAGTTCGTTCTTACCAACTTTGTCCTTAACGAGGTAAACACCCTCAAATTGCCGCCCCAAGGTGTACTTAAGCCGTTCGGCTTCTTGCTTGGTTTGGAAGGCCCCAGCCCGGAGCTTGTAGTAGGGCTTGGTATGGACCCAGTCTACAGGGACGCTGGGGTAATTGACTTTAAACTGGTCTTCAACCGTATTCAACCGATTTCGATCAGTAGTAGCCAATATCTGGACGCGCCAGCCATCTACTTTATTTTCAGATTCATTCTCCGTTTGGAAGAGTTCCATCAACGCATCAATACCGGGTTCGGTCTTTATCGTTACAGCTTGAGCAAACAAACTACCAGATAGACAGATGGATACAACACAGAAAAGGAAGGCGAGAAAACGCTGCATAGCGAGAATCATTTTATTGAACAATAGCCAGACCAGAGGAAGTCCCGATGCGGTCAGCACCAGCATCTACCAACGCCTGAGCACGCTGCTTATCCCGAATGCCGCCGCTGGCCTTTATTTTGATATCAGGATGCAAGTTAGCACGCAAGTAACTAATATCCTCAACGGTTGCCCCGCCTTTGGTTCCTGTAGAGGTTTTCACAAAGGACGGCTTAATGTCGTTACAGATGGTCAGGATACGTTCTTTCTCCGCTTCTGTAAGTTCACTCATCTCAATGATTATCTTGCTCACCTTGCCTCTTAGCCGTACCGTAGTGGCTACTACCGTCAGGTCCTGCACAACGTAAGCCCAGTCTTTCGACCTAACTGCAGCGAGGTTGATGACAATGTCTAACTCGTCAACGCCCTCGTCCATCGCACGACGAATTTCCTGAACCTTCACAGCCGTCTCCGCATACCCGTAGGGGTAAGCAACCACGGTAGCCAGCTTAACGCTCGAACCGGAGAGTGCCCTTGCGGCTTGGCCTACAAAAAAGGGGGGGATACATACGGCGTAAAAACCATTAGCAATAGCCTCAGCACAAAGCCGATCTACAGTAGTAGACGTGCAATCTGGCGCTAGGTAGGTATGGTCTATAAGGTTGTTCATAGGGTGTATTGCAGCCCAAAGACAGGTTCCAAAAAAAACAAATGAGAGGTAATAAAAATGAGTTTTTTTATCAGAAAGACTTAAAACTATAAAATTACAGCTTTGCTCATCTGGGAAGGAACATGGAATTGGGTGGGTGAAAGTCACAGACGAGCATCGGCAATATACACCAAGTGGCAGGGTTTAACCGTTATTTCTCATTAGATTTATTCACATTTGACGTTAAACTTGACTCGGTCACCAGAGGTGACCACGAAGTAGCAGCGTAGCTAAGTTTTCCCGAGGTTATTCTTCGTCTCGCGAGGCAAAAAACGCAAGCAATACCTAAGTGTTGGCGAGGCTTTTTAACGAAGCGAGGCGGAAAAAGCATCCGGCAAAAATCACCTAGTACAGTGTAATTTAAATTTGTCGACTTTTGTGCTGGTGGATTTTATTGGCTGGCAAGGCGGTAAAACCGGAGTTTAGCCGTAGCTAAATGAGGATTTTACCAACGCAGCCAGCCGATAAAAGACGCCGCAGAAAAG
>CALEDI010000072.1 GCA_937949535.1 uncultured Lewinella sp.
CGCCATTTCCTTACTTCGCGCCAAGCGTAGGTCTCGTCTTCCCACCGGATCAACTCGGTTTGCTTAGGGCCTTTATAGTTCAGGAACCACGCCTCGATGATGTTGCGGGCCGCATCTTGCTCTAGGGCCAGCTCCATGAAGTTCTCTGGTGTGAAAACACGCAGGGTGGAATCTACTGGTACGGCAATGATTTTGGTGTCTATTTCTCCTCGGTCTCGGAGCAGGAGTGCTCCGATGGGTTTTACCGGAAGGCGAGTCCCGACGGGGACGGATTCACAGATGACCAGCACATCCAGCGGATCTCCGTCTCCGCCCCGGTCTTTGTCCATCAGGGTATTCGGTACGAAGCCGTAGTTGCCGGGGTAGGGTAGGAAGTTGATCACCCTGGTGACGCCGCCGAGGAGGGTATCATTGCTGAAACCAGTTTCCGCTTTGTACTCAATCTTGTGGTTGGTTCCTGCGGGTATTTCTACGATCACGTTCAGGGCTTCACCATCCATGCTGGATACGGCGTAGGGCTCGTGAGGGATATCAAAACGATCGTTTTTGCCACCGTTACAGGCGGTAAGGAGAAGCAAACAGGCAAATACAGGAAAGAAAAGAGTGCGCATGTGGGCAAAGGTAAAGATTCCCTTATCTTACCCGTAATTAAAACCAGATTATGCTACACAGATTTAACCTACTCATTCTTGTCGTCTTCTGCGCCGGAGGCTTATTCGGCCAAGCTGCGGTAAAAGACTTCACTGCTTACACCAATTTCCTGCAAGCCGAAATAGATGCCGATAACATCGCCGGGGCCGTCAGCCTTGTTGTCAAAGACGGCCAAGTCGTTCACCAAGGGAGCTGGGGCTACAGCGACAAAGAGGCGGGCCAAAAGATGAACGAAGACCAAATCTTCCACATCATGTCAATGACGAAGCCGATTGTGTCCGTTGCGGCCATGATGCTCTGGGAGGAAGGTAAATTCAAGCTAGACGACCCGATCAGTAAGTACCTCGACGGCTTCGAAGACCTCAAGGTGGCGACAGACATGAACAAAGGCAAAGATGGGCCTACCGTTCCGGCTACTTCCGTGCCGACCATTCGCCAGTTGTTTTCCCACACAGCTGGGTTTTCCCATGGCCTCAACGGTACGCCGTTAGACAACGACATCGCCCGTGCGCTCTACTACACGCCGCAGGCAGACATCGCTTCGCGTGTGAAAACGCTCACCGGCTTACCCTTGGTTGCGCAGCCGGGCGAGAAGTGGTCGTACAGTGCCTCGCCCGACGTTTTAGCCCTGTTGATTGAAAAGCTCTCCGGCCAACCGACCGATGAATTCATCCAAGAGAGAATATTCGATCCGCTAAACATGGAAGATACCGGCTACAACATGACCGCCGAACAAGCCGCCCGAATGCCCAAGCTTTACAAAATAGTAGATGGCAAACTCACCCGAGATATGATGCAAATGCCCGCCAACGGCCATTCCGTTTACGGCGGCACACACGGCATGCTTTCTACCGCCTCCGACTATGCCAAGTTCTGCGAAATGTTGCTCAACGGCGGCAAGGCCAATGGCCACCGGCTCCTAAAGAAGGAAACGCTTGCCCTCATGACCAGTGCCAACATCGGCAAGGCGGCGTATACGCCGGGGCAAACGTTTGGCCTTGGCTTCGGCGTCAGCACCGCCACGCCGGAAGATGGCCTCGGCAGCAAGGGCCAGTTTTACTGGAGCGGCGCCTACTCTACCTTCTTTTTCGTTGACCCCGTAAACAATATGTATGCCATCTTGATGACGCAAACTTCGCCCTACACCGGCAAGTACGGAGATGCGCTGCGGAAGTACGTTTACGAGGGCATACGGTAGTTGGGCGTTGTTTTAGGGCGCGGCCGCAGGTGCAGTGGTGGTTATTGGGTGCAACTTTTGGGCTGCGGTGATTGCTTGTAGGCTAAAGATCATTCAGGACTTGCAAAATTCCATTAAAGGATTACCTTTGTGGTCGTACCGCCCGGATGGCGGAACTGGTAGACGCGCTGGACTCAAAATTGCGGCTTGTTTGCTTGTTATTCTTCCGTATATTGTAGCATGCGTTACAGATACACAAAAGAAGAACTACAAGCCGCTGTTCGCGCCTAATGAGGCAAGAACATAGGGTTGCCCGGAAGGAAACTCCCGGAGTAGAACTCGTCAAATTCGGTGAACGCTTCAATGGTGACATTGATGCCAATACCGAGCTAAGCCTTGTCATAGGGATGAGGAAAGTGTAGAGACTTGACGGCGAGCACCTAAAGCCCTTGGGCTACGGTGAAGATAAAGTCCAGACCACAAACACCATGAAGCATAGGTGGCGGCGAAAGCCGTAGATGGTAAGTAAAATCCAGTTTCCATTGAGGAAGTACGGGTTCGATCCCCGTTCCGGGTACAACGGTATTGTAACGGCCTTCAACGCATGTTGGAGGCCGTTCTTCGTTGGTGGAAATCGTATAGAGAATTGTTTCCACCAGACAGACGAACCGAGCCTAAAAAAACAGTACATTGCACCTGCGCGCCGTCGCCCTAATTGGTCCGATAGTGACGCAGACTATTTGACTCCCATGACTCCCTTGACTGCCATGACTGTTTGACTATGACCAACCCTGAACTAGAACTCGCCTACAGCTACGTAGCCCAAACCAACCGCCATCTTTTCCTGACGGGCAAGGCGGGGACGGGGAAGACGACTTTCCTGCACCGGGTACGCGCCGAAATCCCGAAGCGCATGGCCGTTGTGGCTCCCACCGGGGTTGCGGCTATCAACGCCAAAGGCGTCACCATCCACAGTCTCTTCCAGCTCCCCTTCGGTACGCTGATGCCCGAGCGGATGAAAACCGAGGTCAGGACCCGGCGCTTTAGCGCCAGAAAACGCGACCTGATCCGGGGGCTAGACCTGCTCATCATCGACGAAATCAGCATGGTGCGGGCCGATATGCTGGACGCCATCGACGCCGTACTGCGCTACGTGCGCCGCAGCGAAGAACCCTTTGGCGGCCTGCAACTCCTCATGATCGGTGACCTCCACCAGCTACCGCCGGTAGTGAAAGACGAAGACTGGCGCGAGATGCGCGAAGTCTACAAAACGAGCTATTTCTTTGCCAGCCAGGCCCTCCGCAAAGCGCGCGCACAGGTAATTCAGCTCAAGCACATCTACCGCCAGCAAGACGAAACCTTCATCGGCCTGCTCAACAAAGTCCGCAACAACCAGATGGACGCCGAAGTACTGGAGCAACTCAACAGCCGCTACGTAAAAGACTTCGCCCCAGACGAAGAAGAGGGCTACATCACCCTCTCCAGCCACAACAATACCGCCCGCGCCATCAACCAAGAAAAACTGGCTGCGCTAGACGCGAAGCCACACAAATTCAAGGCTGTAATTGAAGGCGACTTCCCGAAGTCGATGTTTCCGAACGAGGAAGAACTGACCTTCAAAGTCGGGGCGCAGGTGATGTTCAATAAAAACGATACGGGGGAAGTCCGCGACTACTTCAACGGTAAAATCGGTAAGATATCGGCCATCAACGGCGATGAAATAACTGTTCGTTGCCCCGGCAGCGGTGCCATTGTGGTGGAGCCAGTAAAGTGGGAGAACCGGAAGTACAGTCTGAACAAAGATAAAGAGGTAGAGGAAGACGTAGTTGGTACCTACGAGCAACATCCGCTGCGGTTGGCGTGGGCGATCACCATCCACAAAAGCCAGGGCCTGACCTTCGATAAGGTCGTGATCGATGCCGGAGCGGCCTTTGCCCACGGGCAGGTGTACGTGGCCTTGTCTCGGTGCCGAACCTTCGAGGGCATCGTGCTGCGGACCCGCATCGGAGACGCATCCGTGAAGACCGACGCCATCGTGAGTAGCTACTCCGCCCACGCCGAAAAGCACCAACCGACGGAAGAAACCCTCCGCGCAGATCGCCGCAGGTTCGAGATCAGTTGCCTCAAGGAGCTCTTCACCTTCAAGGCCACCGAGCACGCCGCCAACCAACTGCACCGCTCCCTCTTCGAGCACGAGCGCGCCATCCAGGGCGACGCCCACGGCGAGTTCTGGAAGATGAAGGAAGACCTGATGAGCAAGGCCGTCAAGGTCGGCCACGGCTTCATCGGCCATATCGACAACTACGGCAAGGCCGAAGAACTCCCCAGCCAACACGCCGAACTGACGGCAAGGCTGAAAAAAGCCGGAGCGTACTTCACCAACTACCTCGCCGAAGAGTTCTTGCCCGCAATGGCCCTGTTTGGTGTGATGACAGACAATAAGTCGGTAAAAATGCAGGTAGAAGAGCGGACCCAAGAGCTCATCCGCCAGCTTTTCAAAAAACTCAAAGGTTTCACTACCCTAGAGAACGGTTTTGACCCCAAAGCCTACCTCACCGCCCGCGCCAACGCCGAAATCGATTTCGAGAAAGACCAGCACAAGACCGCCGCCAAGCCTGAGAAGAAAAAAGTCATCTTGCCAAAGGATTTGGCCCACCCAGAGCTTTACCTCCGCCTCTCGGAATGGAGACAGGCCCTTAGTTCGGAAAGAGATGTACCGCCCTACACCATCGCCCACAACCGTACACTCCTGGAGATTGCTGCCCTGATACCGACGGAGAAAAAGTCGATGCTCCGCATCAATGGTATCGGGCCGAAGCGGTACGAGGAGTTTGGGCCTTCAATCATTGAAATCGTTCGGGAGTACCTCGAAAAGCGAGACGACGCCAAGACCGACCTGTTCTCCGTCGCCAAAGCTGATACCCGGCAGGTGACATTGAACCTGTTCCGAGAAGGAAAGACGGCCGATGAAATTGCCGCCCTACGCGAACTCGTGCCCAGTACCATCATGACGCACCTGACCCACTGGGTCAAGGCCGGAAAACTAGAGATTACGGAGGTAGTAGACCAAGAGATCGTAGACAAAGTCTTACCCTACATGAAGGAACACCCTGATCTCGGCCTAGGCGATTACCGCAGGCATTTCAACGAAGTGTATGATTACGGCGTGCTAAAGGTGATTCAGTGTGGGGTGTAGGCTGTGTAGTTTGTAATGTCTTCGAGTGTAAAACCCCACCCCGGCCCTCCCCACGGAGGAGGGAGTCTGCATAAACGTACACAAAATGGAAAACGACTTAACGCTCCAGCAAGGCCTAGACCGGTTTCGGACGAGGAATAGTAAGTATTTCTCGAAACGCCCCATGTCTGAAAAGGGTGCAGAATTTTTGAAGTACCACGACATCGCCCATGTCGTCTTTGGCTGCGATACGACCATTTACGGAGAAGGGATCGTGAAAATCTGGACGACCTTCGGAACCACCTGGAGTTTTTGGGAGATTACGAAAGGATACAAGGAAGTGAGCGCTTTTGAGCTGAGCCGGCAGTACAGCATTGGCCACGTAGCGAAGAACATTTTTCGGTTCTTGCTCGCGATACCCAAAGCCATTTTTAGGGCGAAGAGGATGACTAAGCCATGGCCGTTTTCAGATTGTGAGGCGTATATGGATGTGCCGGTGGTTGAGGTTCGGCGGATGTTTAATATTCGGGTGTTGGATTGATTTGTGGGGTAGGTAGGGGTAGTTAGACTAGGCTGAGAAATAGGATAATCGTATGGTCAGTATTAAGCGCGATGGGCTGACTTAAGCCTTCGGCTTTAGTCAACCCATCGCTAGATATGGTGCCCTTTCAGGGCAGTTTGGAACCTCGGAAAACAACCCCAGAAATCTAGGCGAAGAACCTACCCGAAACCTCCCCCTTGCATCCTGCGGCCGCGCCAAAAAACTACTCGTGTGCCCGCCCGATAATCTTCCCGCCCTTAACCGCCTTGTCTAGCGTATCGCTCTTGGCATACACGACGGGCTCGGGCGAGAGCCTATTGAGGTCTGGCTGGCCCGCATCGACCCAGCAGGAGTACCAGACGGAACCGATGCTAAGGATGGAGGCCCGGAAGCGCTCCTCTACCATGCCCTGCATCTCTTGGTCCCAGGCGGCGGCAAACTCGGCCGACTGCGTCTTGATGGTGCGGCCCAGCCGCTCATCGAACACCATTTGCTGATCTGAGGGGAAGGTCTCGCGCAGGCGTTGTTCGGTCCGCAACACGCTGTCTACCAAGGAGTGACTCTTCAGCACGATGCCCCAGTAGTAGTCTCGTGGGTTTTCGATGTATTCGGCTTTGCCGACGAAGTAATCGTAGGTGTCATCGGCAAACAACTCAGGGATGCGGCTTTCCCAGAAGCCGTGGATGCCGGTTTGGCCGCTCATCTGGCCGTTGTAGTTTTCGGTGGTGTGGAGGGGCACGTGGGCATCGCCGATGTAGTGGCCCATCTCGGCGCAGAGGCGGAGGATTTTGCTGGTATTTTCTTCTTCGAAGGCCTTCGTGATGCGGCGGTGCATCTGCTCTAGGTGCCAGGGCAGAATGCCGTATTCGGAGAGGTGATCGGTGACGACGACCTTCTCCGCGCCGTCGCTGACGGGGAAGCCGATGCTGCGCAGGGAATCAGGAGAAAAGCTGATTTCGTCTTCGTAGTAGTCGGGCAGTATGCTCTTGACCCACAACTCCCGGAGAGCATCTAACTGGATTTCGACTTGGTTGCCACCGGCGCTGCTGCTGAGTAGGACGCGGCTTTCGCGGCCGAAGAGGTAGTCTTGGTCGGCTTGCAGGATGGTGTCTACCGTCCAGCTAACGGTATCTTGGCGGGGGCTGATGATGGTCAGTTCGCCCTTCCAGAGGAGGGCGTCGGTCCAGCGGCGGGGGACGAAGGCGAAGTCTTCGCTCTTGCCCCAGTGGTCGATGTCGACGTAGTGGCGTACGGCCTCGTGCTTGGTGGCGTAGCGGCGTTTGTCGGGGTCTACGGCGTGGTCGGTCAGCCACTCGATATTGGCGCGGAAGAAGGGCATCATCTCGTAATCCAGCGTAAAGACGGCCAAGCGGTTGATGCGCCGGTGGCCGAAGAAACCCCACTCTGGGCTGGTCGTCACGGCAGAGGCCGTGATGACCAGTAGGGCAAGAAAGCAAAAGATCACGGAGCGGAGTTTCATTCTGGCTTGGTTTGGGTACAGGGGGGAAGATACGGCGTGGGAACTATTGGAGCATTCAGGATGCAACGATCAGGGTTCAGGCTGCCGCTGTCACATTCGCCCCTGAACGCTGAAGGCTGAACGCTGAACGCTGCACCCCTAACCCCAAGTCAGCAACTTTCTCCGTTGTCAAACGTCTAACTTATCACCACAATACGCACCAAACATGGCCATTCTCAGCCGCATCGGCAATTTCCTGTCGTTAGTCAAGTTCTCCCACACCATTTTTGCGCTCCCTTTTGCGCTGTTGGG
>CALEDI010000073.1 GCA_937949535.1 uncultured Lewinella sp.
CTCTGTTGCAGCTCCTGCTGGCCAACCGCTGACCGTGATGAAGGAGGAAGTAGGATTGGGCGCGGCCGAAAAGGCAAACGAGGGTTGAGGAGCAGGGAACAGCGCCGTTGTCGCGTCTGGGTTTAGGTTGGTGCGAAAGAAGTTCGCCCCACCCCGCTGCGTCCCAACCACCAACTCCAGCTTGCCGTCGCCGTCGAAATCGGCGAAGCCGGGGTTCGCGAAGCCGCCCACATCAAGGCCCGAAATTTGTTCCGCCAGCAGCGTAAATGGCTCCGTATACGCCGAGTCTACCCCAAATCGGTACGCCTTCACTTGCCCGATCCGGTTGCCCGCAAGCACGAGTGTATACTCCGGGTTTTGCACTACCCACGGCGCCGGATGGCCAGTACTGATGCCCGGCGAGTTCGTATTGATGCCACCAAGCTGAAGCATATTTCCCTCCGCGTTCGGGTCTGGGTTGAAGACTGCCGCTTGCGCCGTACCAATGTTGCGGTAAAAACGTATTCGCCCATCGAAACCGCCCACTAGCAGGTCGTTCAGGCCGTCGCGGTCTAGGTCCGTGATGAAGGGTTTGCTGAACTGCCCCGCATCAATGCCCTGCCACTCAAAAACGAGTTGGCCAAAGGCAGCTTCGTTGCCAGCCCCAGCGGTGTTCTCGCCGTAGAAGAGCTTGCCGCTGCGGTCTCCGATCACTACGTCTAGGTCGCCGTCGCCGTCTAGGTCGCCGAAGGTAGGCGCGAAGGCCCATCCTGTGGTCTGGAAGGCCCCCATCCCTAGGTAGTCTTCGTCGATCAGCTCGAAGGCGATCTCTCCGCCTTCGGGCGTGACGTTGCGCAGCAAGCGGAAGCGGCTGTCGAGGGAGTTGTCTGAGGTATATTCGTCGTTGTTGCCCATGATGATGTCTGGGCGGCCATCGGCGTCGTAGTCGAAGGTGGTTACGTTGGCCGCCGTGCCGAGGTCGAGCATGTCTTCTACCAATACTTTCCGGCTTTGGAAGACGAAGTTGGGGTCGGCTTCGGTGCCGGTGTTTCGGTAATACCACATCACGTCTACGTCCGTGCCGTTGAGGGTGACGGAGGGCGAACCGACGATGTCTCGGTGGCCGTCTTGGTCGATGTCGACGTAGTAGGCAACGGGGAAGGAGGGGACATCTGCAATGACGCCACCGTCGTTCCAAGCCGTGTCTTGTGCGCTGATCCAGGCTTGGTCTACGGAGCCGTTGTTGAGGCCGAGGACGAGGCGGTCGAAGGAGATGTCTCCGAGGAAGATGTCTAGCAGGCCGTTGCCGTCGTAGTCTAGTGCGGTAACGGTAGAGCCGGAGTGCCGGGGCCTGCCGCCGCCGCTACTTCCGGGCTGGAACTCGTCGAAGCAATCTCCCTGCGCTGGGGCGAGGTCTAGGGCCGTCGTTAGTCCGCTTTCAAAGAAGCCGCCCCAACAGCGGGTTTCGAGGGCGTAGATGAGGGTGTCGGCACCGAAACCCCGTTCTACGCTCTGGTTCTTGTAGTACTCCATGTAGCCGCCGTTGACGGAGAAGGTGATGATGTCGAGGTCGCCGTCGAAGTCGAGGTCTTCGATGGCGGGGTAGTCGATGCCTGTCACGAATACCGGCGTTCGGACGCCCTCGAAGGGGAAGTAAAGCAGCTCAAAGGGGTCGCCAAAGTCGATCACCTCAAACTCCAGTAGGCCATCGGCGCGGCGGTTGCCGCGCAACACCTGGATGCCGTCAATGATGTCTGCATAGCGGAACATGTCTGGCGTTCCGTCTTGGTCGAAGTCGCGCAGCATCGTCCAACTACGGGTGTCGGTAGGGAAGTAGGCAACGAGGTTTGGGGCGACTTCGTAGCTTCCGTTGCCGTCGCCTTTCAGGGCGAGGTTAACTTCTCCTGATTTATCGAAGATGTATAGGTCGTCGATACCATCGTTGTCTAGGTCCGCCGTTTGGGTCTGGGGCGTATTCAAGCCACCGAACCAAGCTAGAGCGAGTTCTGAGCCGTTTTGGGAGACTGGGGGATAGGCGGGGGTTAGCTCAACTGCTTGGGCGGTTAGGAAGGTGGCGGCAAGTAAAAGGGCAGCAAAAACAAGAAATCTCATTACGAACTCTTTAGTGAATGACGAAAGAATAGTTTGCTGATTTCAGGTCTGGCATCCCTTAGTTAGTCCCCTCCCCACGGGAAGTTACCACAATCAACTTGTAGGATTTCAATAACAACTTGGTTGCTGACAGGTTCACATGGCCCCGCAGGGTCGTTTGAAGTTAGGACCAAGGTTACCGAACCTCTTTGCGCATCCGCCGGAGTCGGGACGTAAGTTGTTGCGGTAGCAAAGTCCGTTCCGGTGGTAAATGCCCCAACATCCCCATCGGGTGTACTCCATGTGCCGCCGAGGGAGGCGGGCGTAATGCTGGCGTCGTTATTCAGGGGGATCGGTTTTGCAGAACAGACCGTGAACGGATTTGCTACGGTTACCCTTGTAGCGCAAACGAAAATCCCCTCCCAATCGAAATCGTCTTCGTCGGCGGGGTCGTCCATTGTTCCGGGGGTGTCGTCGCCGTCATCGTCGTATTCATCGGGGGTGTCGGCTTCTGCGGGGTCCATTCCGTTGTCGTTGGGGGTAGAGTCTTCGTCTTCCGGAGGGTCGGTGCTGGGGTTGCCGTCGTCATCGAAACTACTGATTTCGGCGAGGTTGGTCAGGGTATCGAGCATGAAATCGGTATCGATAACGAAGCTGATGCTTAGGACGGAGTCTTCTCCGGCTTCTAGGTCGAATGGAGTTGTCAGGATCGCGGTGTCCACGGATACGGTCCAGTTGGGCGCGGACGCAGGTGCGAGGGAAAGCCCTTCGGGGATGTAGTCTTTCACCTCAACGTCCGTCACGTCGGCACTTCCTTGGTTGTAAACCGTGATGGCAAAGGTTACGGTACTGTCGGGGCCGAAGGGGCCGGGGTTGGCGGTTAAGTCTAGGCGTTTGACGAGGGCGAGGTCAAAACATCCCCCAACCCTTGCTACCTCAAAGGTTTCTACCACTGGGCAGTTGCTTGCATCGGTAACGGTAACGGTGTAGCTGCCAATGGCTAGGTTCATGAGGTCTTCGGGGTCGTTTGTGCCTGCAATGTGGCTCCAATCAATGGTAAAGGGAGCGATGCCTGTTATTTGCAGGTCCAGCATGCCTTCGCTTCCCGCACAGTTGGTAGGCGTGATGATGGCGTTCAGGGTTGGTAGCGGGTCGGTGGTCAGGGTTATGGCTCCGGCACTCACACAACCTGTGTTGTCTGTTACGGTTACTTTATAGTCCCCTGCCGCTAGGCTGTTCAGGTCTTCTACGTCGTCGTTATCAGCGATGCCGTCGTTGTCCCATTGGAAGGTGTAGGGCATCGTGCCGCCGGTCACCTCTAGGTCAATGGCTCCGTTGCTCCCTCCACAAGTTGGGGTGGTTGCGAACAGCTCTAGTACTGGCCCGCCGATGGCCGACAAACTAAAGGTAGCCGTAGTCATACACCCAAGGCTGTTGGTAAGTACCACCGTGTAATTACCCGGAGCGAGGCCCGTTAGGTTCTGCGGGTCGCTATCGCCTACTACCCCGTCGTTGTCCCAGTCAAAGGTCAGCCCACCGCCGCCGCCATCCTGATCGGATACGGTAAGCGTTATGGCACCGTCGGTACCTCCGCAAGAAGGGTTGGTAATGACGCCAGTAATGATTGGGTCACGAATGGTGCGGATGCTAGCGTTTGCTTGGGTTATACAGCCGTTCACGTCGGTCACGATGGCGGTGTAGTTTCCTTCTCCTAGTCCGCTAATCAAAGCGTCGTCGTCGTTCTCTCCCAAGCCGTCGTTGCTCCAGTCAATGGTAAAAGGTCCGTCTCCTCCGGAGATATTGAGTTCGAGGCTTCCTGTTTCACCACAGGTAGTAGGGTCTGTTGTTGTTATGCTAAGCGCAGGGTCGTTGGCCCTCCCTACCACCGTGCTGGCGATGATTTCACATCCATTCATGTCTGTGACTACAACTAAGTACATACCAGAAGGGACGTTGGTCAAGTCTTCGGTAGTGTAGGTTGTCCCAGATTCACTGTGCAACCAAGCGAAGGTGAAGGTGGGGGTTCCACCGGATATCGTAAGCGCAATGGCACCGTCGCTTGTGGTACAGTTGGTGGCATCCGTAGGCACAATTGATACTACAGCTGGCCCTGCGGTGTTGGTGATGGTTTCGGTTGCCGTAGCTGTACATCCGTTGGCATCGGTTACCGTTACGATGTAGGTTCCTGCACCCAAGCCCGTCAGGTCTTCTATTGTTAGCCCGTTGTTCCAAACATAGGTAAAGGGAGGCGTTCCTCCCGTTACGTCCAACAGCATGCTTCCATTGCTGGCACTACATATTTCGTTAGTTGGGGTAAGACTGGCTCCTGGTCCTGTCGTATTGGTAATGGTTACTGTTTCTGTAGCCATACAGTTGTTGGCGTCTGTTACGACAACGATGTAGTCTCCGGCCATGAGGTCGGTTAAGTCTTCTGGGTCGTTGGTGTCGCCTGTTCCGTTAATGTCCCAATCGATGCTGTAGGGCGGTGTTCCGCCAGCGATGCTCAGGTCAATGCTCCCGTTACCTGCGCCGCAAAAGTCGTTGATTTGGGTAACGCTTATCGTTTGGCCGGGAATGTTGGTGAGTTCTACGCTCAAGATCGTCGGGCACATGTTGGCAGCATCGTTCACGGTTACGCTGTAGGTGCCTGCGCTTAGGTTGCTAAGTGTCGTTGAGTTGGCGTTAGTGCCTGTGCTCCAAGTTATGTTCCCGCTTGCTCCTGTGATGTTCAGGCTTATGCTTCCGTTGCCTAGCGTACACGTTTCCTGAACGGGCGTGATGGCAACGACTGGGGCTCCAACACTACTGATGCCGACAGAGGTAGTCGCCATACAACCGTCTCCATCGGTTACGCTTACGGTATAAAGCCCGCCAGCTAAGCCAGTGAGGTCTTCGGGGTCATCGGTATCTCCGAGGCCGTTGTTGTCCCAGTCAATGAGGTAAGGCGGAGAGCCCGTGATCGTTAGGTCAATTGTTCCATCTGCCGCCCCACAAGTAGTCTCCGTTGAGGTGGCACTTAGTTCGATGGTGTTGATAGCTGGGGTGATGTCAACGGTTTCGCTACAAGCCGTAGCATCCGTAACGACGAGGGTGAATACGGCTCCGTCCATTGTTGCTGTTGCGCTGGCGATGGTTGGGTTTTGTTGGTCTGAGGTGAAGTCATCGGGGCCGGTCCAGGCGTAGGTATAGGGAGCTACGCCGCCAGAGACCACTGCTGTAAGGTCTAGGGCTTCGCCCAAACACGGCGTGTTTGCGCCTGGCACGACGGTGGGTGCTTCACATCCTCCTACTCCGCCAAAGGCAAAATCGAAGTTGTGGTCGTTGTCGGCAAAGTCGCCAGTAGCAACAGATCCGGCAGCATCCCCAGCACTATCGTAGGCATTGTTATCACGTTCTACCCCCGTAGTTCCTTGGTTTTGGGTAGGCGACAGCAAATGGTCTATATACCCTAGTCCATCACGGAAAGCAATAAGGTTGGCATCTGTTTCCCAATTCGCAATTCTTATTTGGTAAAAGGTGTTGGGCAAGACTTCATCAGCAGCGGTAAAGCTCCAGTCTTCTAGGCTTAGACCATTGCTATTGTTTGAGGAACTGAAAATGTAGCGGCCTAGGTTATCAGTGGTAGTTTCGGCGACCAATACAGCGGTACCCATGTCTAGTGTTCCGTTGTTCTGCGCGCTTCCAGTGGGGTCGTACCACAGCTCAAGGGTAATACCGGGGATGCCGAGCTCGCTTGGGTCTTGGCGGCCATTTAGGTTCTCATCCCACCATACGATGTTGCCAATCTCCAACGGGGCAGCTTCACAGAAAAACGATATATCCCCCAAACCAGAACCTTTCGCGAAGTTCGGAATACTCCCGTCCGCAGCTCCTTGAAAAACCTCAAGTGCTCTAGTTTCTGAACCATTGAGGCTGCTCATCCAAGTTACACCGTTTGAGAAATAGTCAATCGGGTCTGCAGTAGTAAACATCACTTCGCCTGAACCCGGCAATACCGCTACAGCACCTACACCGGCCTGAAACCTGTTGGCACCAATGCCTGTCCAAAAATCTCCCCAATAAAAAGACCGACCGTCAATACCTGACGCACCATTGGGGTTGGTCGTTGAGAGATCACCTACAACGCCGTTGCTCTCGATGGTGTAACTATCCGTAGCACTGTCATAACTAGCCCGTAGAATATCACCAAACACCATAGTCTGCTCTGCCGTGCTGCTAACCGGGCCGGTGGGCGGAGGAGATTCATAACCTAGTTGCAATGCCGTCCGGTCACCGAGGCCAAGTATAATGTCGTTGTCGTCATCAAAGTCAATGCTCATTAAAATCGGTTGTTGGAAGTTGGCATCGGTTACGTTGGAGACATAGGGTTCCATTTCACTCCAATTGTCTAACCAAGGCACCATATAATTAGAACCTAGGCTGTAAGCTTCGCGGTAATAATCAAGTGTTACGCTCAGTTCGTTTGCCCAAGTACTTCCATCAAAAGAGTACACCTCGGCCGTCAGGTCGCTACATGGTGCTCCGGGCACGCATCCACTGGTGCTGGCATCACAGACAAGACCTACGAATAGTTTGCCTCTACGAAATTCCAACGCCCAAGGCCGAGCCACTCCGTTATCGCAAATAGAATTGTCTAACCAAGGAATAGCGGGTAATGGGACTGCACTGCCCGGCGTCGGGTTGTTAATATCAATCCTATACACCTTACGATCATAGAGGTTGGTAACGTACATATTGGCATTCTCCGGGTCAATCTCAATATCACCAAAGCCAACTTTCCCGACTTGGCTGAACACATCAGGGTCAATGTTATTACAAAGTCCGCAGGGCCCGTCGTCCCCAAAACCGGTGCCCGTACCGGGGAAGCGAGCATTGTTGTCGGGTATGCTACCTGCGAGTGCGCCAAAGTCATAGAAAACGGGTGCAACAGTATTGGCCGTGCCATCTACGTGCGAGTAAATAGCTCCGATGCCTCCGGGGCCAATGCCTACGTGGCGCTTAAGCACAGAAGTCATGTAAAGCGTACTGCTCTCTGGCTCAAAAGCCGTACCCCAAGTAGAACCTATAGCTCCTGTAGTAATGTAGTTCGTAAATGTCAAAGAAGGTTGGTCACCCGAATCGCTGTAACTAAAACCGGCGATTCCTGTCGAGTTAACATTGCTAATATGTGAAGGATCTCCGTTGACATAGCAAGGAGTAGTCCAAAAAGGATCAACCCCATCACAATAATGAGCAGCATCAACTAAGCCCAGATTGACGCTACAAGTTCCACTCTCTACAAACTGCACGGCCGTACCAGATTGCGCGCCATAAGGGCCTTCGGTCAGGTTATCCGGAACGGTAAACTCTACCCGGTAAATCGTTCCTGCCATCAGGCCGCTAAAGATATAGCCTCCGTCGACGTCCGTCGTCACAGGGCTCCCAACCATGCCACTGTCATCAAATAGAGTAACCGTTACGCCACCAACCCCAAAATCACGCGCGCCTCGTTGGCCATCGTGCCCAACGTCTTCGTACACGGTGCCGCCTATCTCCGTGTTCCCACTACTACAACTCGGGCCGGGGTAACCCGTCCAACTCCCCCCAGTTGCGCCTGGGTCTGGTGTGCCGGTACAAGAAATAATGGCCTCCCATCCCGGTGCCCTCCCCGATCCGTTTGAGGTAAACATGAAGGTAAGACATTGACCAGAAGCCGTAATAGACCCCGGAGAGTTGTCTTTCCCAAAACCCGTAAAAACGCCCAGAGATGTAGCCCCCGTAGTCGGCCCGTCAAAAATTTCCAACTGGTCCCCAGCGGCTACATTAAAATGCTCGAAAGTGAAGGCTATCTGGTTGTCCTCATCCGAGCAAAAAGTCTTGGTAAAAGATTCATTGTCGCCGTAATCAACGTTCGTATCGCCAGAATCAGCAAATATGCCCGTACAGGCATCTATTTGGGTACCATCATCAATAGTATAATCTGCATCTCCGGACGGCGGGGCCGTACAACTGATGGCTGCCACCCACCCAGCATCTGCAATTGATATATCCGAAATAAATTCAAACGTCAAGCAAGAGCCTGTTGCCTGAAAAACCCCGGTGCCGATATTTGTCCCCGTAAAAGACCCTAACGAGGTAGCGGTATTGTCAGCCCCGTCGTAAACATTTAAAAAATCAAAGCCATTCTCCAACGCAAAGGCAGAAAATGTAACGATGGCACTCCCTCCATTATCTGCGCAAATAGTGGTTACCTCCGCTGCCTGAATAGGATAGTTGCCGCCAGCCCCTCCGCTGTCCGTAAAGCTACCTGTACACGCATCAATGGTGGTTTCTGACACGCAACGAACAATGGCTTCAAAACCAGTCCCCCCAGTATTGTCCGACGTATACCTCACCGTCAAGCAGTCACCAGAGGAGGTATAACGCGCAAAGCGAACATTGTTAGGGCCGCTAAAAGCAAAAGGAGTATTAGGGAACAAACTCGCACTCGTACTATTACCATCGTATATGTACATCAACTCTCCTGGTGTTCCAAAGATGCTGTTGACCTCAAAGAACACCGGACTTCCGTCTTGGCTACAAAAGGTAACAGAATAGTCCTCATTAGCTCCGTGCGCCCCACCTATTCCCCCTGAATCGTAAACATTATGAAGGGTCCCACAGATCGTCGTAACGGTCGTCCCGTCAAGAGCTGGCCCGATGCTGTAATCCGCCAATAAGGAGTTCGCCCCAAAAGAAGACGACAACCAATCTGGGAGGGAGGTGCCAGCAACAGCTTTTGATTGCACCTCCGTATTCGCTAAGACTACGCCAGAAAAGACGAGTAAGCAAACCGTAAAAAAAACGCAACCGAGTGTAGAAATTCGAGAGATCATATATGCTTGTGTTTTCATTGAGACACTATTCTACCAAGTCCATAAAAACATATTTTGTAAACACCATTCAAGTCAAGCACAAACCACATAGTAGTTGTGCCAAAATTTAATACAATAAGCAAAAGCGATTCATCCGCCTTTTAAACAAAGTCAATAAATGTTACTTACAATTCACCACGGTTAAGTATCAAAAACCAATACAAATATAGCACATTAAATAAAAGAAGCTGTAGCAACAGCTATTGTTCGAAACAAAATATAGATATGCTACAGCACCAATCAAACCGTCCGTGGTCCTACTCGCCCCCCTTCCAAGTTGCATGTGCTCCTACAATCTAAAGTACAGCGCGTGGAAGAGAAACAAGGAGACAGAATTCTGGTTATCCAATGCAATAGCCGTAGTGTCTTATCTTACCCACACTTTAAACCTATACTATGCCGCACCCAAAGTTTATTTTACTCCCCCTAATTCTTAGTCTCCTGACGGCCATTTCGC
>CALEDI010000074.1 GCA_937949535.1 uncultured Lewinella sp.
GAGAAAACCATCAACCTGAACGGAAAGACCGAAACAAAACAGATTGAGAACATAAACTTCGAGAATGACCTTCGGCTGTTCCGAGAAGCAGACATCAACAAGCCCGCTTGGTTTGATAAGTATGAAACCAAAGAACAGGTATTATCCGTAGGGCATAGCCTAACCAGCTACCTTGCTAAAGACAGCACCTTGATTGTCCGCCGCCTTACCGTGGAACAAGACCAAGGAGCAACAACCAAAATCGAAATTGAACGGCATACAGGAACGGTACTCTCCGACGGTTGGCACTTGCTGACCTACGAACCCGTTAGCGGCTATACCGTAAAGACAAACCAAAAGAACAAGTTTGGCGAGGATGTGACGGCCGAAATTAGCATCCGATGGTAAGGCAAAAAAAATGAGGTAGTGCCACCACAGCACCACCTCAGCCCTAACCAAATAAAACCAAATTATAGTAAGTGACAACGGGCTGTTGCCCTTACCGTTGGTTCAAAGATAAGTGCTTATTGTGCGGAAGTTCATAAGAAATGAGCCAAAACTTTGCCAGAACTTTAAACGGGGCTTTATTAGCGTTGTAAAATATTCAATGGTGAAAACGCTTTCGTGTAAAACATTTTCTTGACTTTTTCACAAATAGTCAAAATGTCCATATTTAATTCACTGCCTATAATTCTCAAAGTCATACTCGTTCAGAATTTTATTTGGGAGAGGGTTGTTTTGCACCGTTAAAATTTCAAATCTATAGTAGACATGATTTTCCTTTCTAATCCTCATTTTCCCCTCCTCCGAGCCAGTGCTCACTTTGGCATCGTAAAAAAGGTGCTTTTATGTGTGCTAATCTCATCATGGGTTTCGGGCATTTCAGCACAGAACAACGACGCTTTCACCATAAAACAGATATACGACAAAGCACTCACGGAGGGTGAATGCCACGATTGGCTTCGCCATCTATGCAAAGACATCGGCCCACGCCTCGCGGGTTCCCCCGGCGCAGAAGCCGCCGTTTTTAGCATGAAGCGCCTCATGGACACACTTGGTTTCGATACCGTTTACCTTCAGCCTTGTACCGTTCCTCGTTGGGATCGTGGCGCGCCCGCTTCGGGGCGGATCGTGAACAACACCACGGTAGGCACTGAAGTCTTAAACGTTACCGCGCTTGGCAACTCAATCGGTACTGGCCCAGATGGCATCACCGCGCCCATCGTTGAAGTCTTCAACCTCGAAGAAGTTGAAGCCCTCGGCCGTGCGGGGGTAGCCGGGAAAATCGTTTTCTTCAACCGCCCCATGGACCCCACCCAGATCCAAACCTTCCGCGCCTACGGCGGCGCGGTAGACCAACGGGGCAACGGCCACATCGTTGCCGCTAAGTTTGGTGCTCGGGCTGTCTTGGTCCGCAGCATGACAACGGGGCTGGATGATATCCCCCACACGGGCGCCGTTGCGCCCGCCGAAGCAGGGATGGCCATACCTGCCGTTTCGGTATCTACCAACGATGCCGAAAAACTCAGCCGCTTACTGCGGCAAGGCGAGGTGCGCGTCCACCTCCAGTCAAACGGCCGCAACCTACCGCCGGTGCCCAGTTTCAACGTGATCGGGGAAGTGCGCGGAAGTGAATTCCCAGACGAGATCATCCTCGTAGGCGGCCACCTTGATAGCTGGGACGTAGGCGAAGGCGCTCATGATGATGGGGCTGGCATCGTTCATTCCCTCCAGGTGCTACCGCTTTGGCAAAAGATCGGCCACCAACCCAAACGGACCTTCCGCTGCGTTCTGTTCATGAACGAGGAAAACGGACTGGCCGGCGGCCGCGCCTACTGGGCGGCGAGCAACGCCCAAAAAGAATTCCACCTAGCAGCGCTAGAGTCTGACAGCGGCGGCTTCACGCCGCGCGGCTTCAGCGCGCAAGGCCGAGAGGATGTTTTTACCAAAGACTTCCGCCGCATCAATGAATGGCTGCCGCTGCTCGAACCCTACGGCCTCAGCTTCAGTAGTGGAGGTTCGGGGGCCGATATATCCGGCCTGAAATCTCAGGGCGGCCTATTGATCGGCTTCAAACCAGACTCGCAGCGCTACTTCGACTTTCACCACACCACAACCGACGTTTTTGAAAACGTCAACAAAAGAGAACTAGAATTGGGCGCAGCCTCCATAACTTCGCTCCTCTACCTAATTGATAACTATGGCCTCCGCTAAGCCCAATCGCGTCCAACTTCACGAACTTTCTTTTCGCCCGTTTTTAACGGAAAAGGAAATAAAAGACAGGGTAACCCAACTCGGGCAAGAACTCGCTTACCGCGTAAAAGGCGGCAAGCCGAGTTTTCTTGTTATGCTCCGAGGTGCCTTCATTTTTGCCGCCGATCTCATCCGGGCTTCCGGTATGGATGGGGAAGTCTCCTTCGTTCGCACCAGTAGTTATCATGGTACGGAGAGCGAAGGCAAAGTGCGGATGCACATAGCTCCCGAAGCCAGCGCGGTGACGGGCAAAGACGTTATCCTGATCGAAGACATCGTAGACAGCGGCCTTACCATGCAGGCTTTCCTACCCGAACTGGCGAAGCTCAAACCGAATTCCATTACACTCGTAACGCTGCTGCACAAGCCAGAAGCGCAACGGGTGGAGGTCGATATTGACTTGGTTGGCTTCGTCATCCCACCCAAGTTCGTGGTTGGCTACGGCCTAGACTACGACGGGCGAGGACGGCACTTGGCGGGGATTTGGCAGTTGGCGGAGGATTTCTAGCTACTGCATATAAACATGTTTATATGCAATCCATGTACCTACAACAAAAAAACAATGCTCTCTTTAAGACCCATCACCCCCACCGACAACGCCGCCATGGCCAACGTCATCCGTACCGTAATGCCCGAGTTTAGCTGCGTCGGCGAAGGTTTTTCCATCAACGACCCCGAAGTCGATGATATGGCCGGCGCTTATGCGGGCGAGAGTGCTGCCTTCTTCGTGGTAACGCATGAGGTGGGCGCGGCCGCAGGTGCAGGGGAAGGGTTTTCGGAAACTGCGGTTGTAGGCGGCGGGGGCTTCGCCCCGCTCACTGGCGGAGACGGCTCCGTCTGCGAACTCCGCAAAATGTACATTCTCAAAGAAGGCCGTGGCTTAGGCGGTGGCCGCCTAATCATGGACGCCTGCATCGCCGGAGCCCGCGCAGCGGGCTACACCAAAATGTACCTCGAAACCGTCACCGCCATGACGGACGCTGCCCAGGTCTACAAAAAATACGGCTTCGAAATTCTTGATGGGCCGCTAGGAGATACCGGGCACGGTGGGTGCGATGTGTATATGGTTAGGGAGTTGTAAGGGGAGGCTGTCTAATCTACTCTCCCCCAACCCTTCATTGCATCCTGCGTTCGCGCCCAAAAAGCATTGTTCGTTTTACCCGATCGCCCCCGCAATCAAGTCCCCCATCTCCTCCGTCCCAACTTTTTTCTTCGGGTTCAGGTCTTCTGTACCTACGCCTGATTCCAGCGTAGCGTTAACCGCCGCTCGGATTGCGTCGCCTTCTTTCACCAGCCCCAAGTGATCCAGCATCATCGCTGCGGAGAGAATGGTTGCCACCGGGTTCGCGCGGTCTTGCCCCGCGCCCTCCGGCCACGAACCGTGGATGGGTTCAAACATCCCCACTTTAGACCCAACGCTGCTCGATGGCAGCAAACCAAGCGAGCCCGCCAGTACGCTGGAGGCATCGGAAAGGATATCACCGAACATATTGCTCGTCACGATCACGTCGAACTGGGCGGGGTTCAGGATGAGTTGCATCGCGGCGTTGTCCACAAACATGAAGCCTAGTTCAATGGCTGGGTAATCGGCGGCCATCTCGCGGGTCACTTCGCGCCAAAGGCGCGAGCTTTCCATCACGTTCGCCTTGTCTACCAGCATCAACTTGCCCCGGCGCTTCCCCGCTGCCTCGAAGCCCATCTTCACGATCCGCTGGATCTCTGGGCGGGTATACAAGCAGGTATCAAAGGCGGTATCGCCGCCGTCTCGGCGGCCCTTCTCGCCGAAGTAAATGCCGCCGGTAAGCTCTCGGACGATGAGCATGTCGACCCCTTCCATCCGCTCAGGGCGGAGCGGACTCAGGTGCGTGAGTTCTTTATAGCCGGCTACGGGCCGAAGGTTGGCGTAAAGACCAAGCTCTTTGCGGAGGCGCAGCAAACCCTGCTCGGGCCGCACCTTCGCCGTTGGGTCGTTATCAAACCGAGGATGACCGATGGAGCCAAAGAAGATCGCGTCGGAGCGCTTGCACAAATCAAGCGTTTCCTCCGGCAGCGGGTTACCGGTTTCATCAATCGCCACTGCGCCTACGGGCGCAAAGGTGAACCGAAATTTATGGCCAAATTTATAGGCGATTTGGTTCAAGACCTTGATGCCTTGCTTGATGACTTCGGGGCCGATGCCGTCTCCGTCTAGTACTGCTATGTTGAAGTTGCTCATGTGTGAACTATAAATATGGGTTGCTGCCGGGGCGTTGGCGGCTGTCTGAAAAGTAGATGGTATAAACGATTCCGCTAAGGTACAAGTTGCTAGCCAGATTTGATCCGGACCTCAAACTTCCTTTGCACCTGCGCCCGCGCCACCAAACACTACGCCAACGAAAAGTCTACCCTTTTTTGCTCAAATTGCTCGATCAGGTCGCTCTGGCTGAGCAGGTAGTCGATGTCGTCGTAGCCATTGATGAGACAGGTCTTTTTGTAGCTGTCGATGTCGAAGGTAGATACCGTTCCGGTGGTCTCGTTCTTGAAGGTCTGCGCTTCAAGATCGACGGTAAACTCTGCTGCGGGGTTCTGCTCAATGGTCCGGAAAATCTCGTCGAGCAAGCTTGGTGAAACCACCAGCGGCAGGATACCGTTGTTGAGCGCGTTGCCCCGGAAGATGTCGGCAAAATAGCTAGAAACGACTACCCGAAAGCCATAATCGCCGATGGCCCACGCGGCGTGCTCGCGGCTAGAGCCACAGCCAAAGTTGGCGCCCGCTACCAATATCTGGCCGGTATAAATTGGGTTGTTCAACACGAAGTCTTCCTTCGGCTGGTTTTGCTTATCGTAACGCCAGTCTCGGAAGAGGTTTTCGCCGAAGCCATCCCGCGTTACCGCCTTCAAAAAGCGAGCGGGAATGATCTGGTCGGTGTCTACGTCCTCGATGGGGAGAGGGACGGCGGAGGAGGTTAGTTTTTTGAAGGGGGTCATGAGGGGAATTTAGAATTGAGAATTCAACATTGAGTATTTAACATTTCTGGCATTGGAGCCCGCAGGACACGCTGCCGCATGGGGAAATTGAGCATTCTTGATTCAACATTGAGCATTTAACATTTCTGGCGTTGGAGCCCGTCTGGCATGCTATTACATGGGGGAGATTTGATTATTTTTTATTTTTCTCATCGAGTTTCTTAACGGTCGCCGTGAAGATAGCTACCAATTGGGAAGCTTCTTCAAGCAATGGGTGCACGCGATTATCATCGAAATAATTCATTTTAAGTATGTAGCGCAGTTCTGCTTTTGACTCACGTAATTCTTTAAGTAAAACTTTAATTTTATGTGCGAAATCTTTGTTTGACTCCGCTGCCCGAGCTTCGGGATAGTGAAACCCCGCGTGCGTGCTTGCTCGTAAAAGCTGTCCGGCTACATGTTTGGAATCGAACTCACCAATTTTGTGGAGTTCTCTACACAGGTACGTACACCGAACACCAAATTCCAACAGCCTTTCTTCCAGTTCGTTTGCATTCATTGCGGGTATACTTCATTTTCTTTAACTCTACTTTTGAACAGTAGCGTGAGCAAATGTTAAATGCTCAATGTTGAATCAAGAATGTTCAATTCTTCTTGTGCGGTAGCGTGTGTGCCAAGCTCCAACGTGAGCAAATGTTAAATGCTCAATGTTGAATCAAGAATGTTCAATTCTTCTCGTGCGGCAGCGTGTGCGCCAAGCTCCAACGCGAGCAAATGTTAAATGCTCAATGTTGAATCAAGAATGTTCAATTCTTCTCGTGCGGTAGCGTGTGCGCCAAGCTCCAACGCGAGCAAATGTTAAATGCTCAATGTTGAATCGGGAATGTTCAATTCTTCTCGTGCGGTAGCGTGTGTACCAAGCTCCAACGCGAGCAAATGTTAAATGCTCAATGTTGAATCAAGAATGTTCAATTCTCCTCGTGCGGTAGCGTG
>CALEDI010000075.1 GCA_937949535.1 uncultured Lewinella sp.
AACCTAGACCTCTCCAATATCACCTTTGATGAAGACACTACATTAGGTACACCACCTCCCATTCCTGTATCAGCTAGCGACGTTACCGTCAGCTACCCAGATACTTCAACGGCGGTTTTCACCATCGACGTCGGAAGCACCACTACAGGCGTCCCGATGCGGTATTCCGTAGACATGACCTTCGACACTGCTGTCTGTATCCCGGTTGCCAATAATCCGTTGATTATTTCCTTGGTGGAATATTGCGATGCTTGTGAATGCTCGCCCTTCATCCGTGCCTGTGGGTCGGTAGTAGCTAGGGTAGACCCTGATGACTCGGACTGTATCTGCGACTACGTGTCTATGGTGGAAGCAGATCGAATGAACTTTGGCTTCACCGACCGAGACCAAACAACTCAACTCACCGCAGTTGACTTTCCTGGCCCAGACAACCAGCAGTTAGACCTTGTGTTGCCCGGAGATGTTATTAACATTACTGCTGAAGTTGAGGTGACCAACGCCCTCAACTGGAACAGATTGACGGAAAGAATAAGCTTTAGTTTGTTGGGACGGCAGGACAACTCCGGTATTACGCCAAACTTACTCGGTAGGCTGGACATAAATGCCGCAAGGGTCCAAAGCTTTGTCATTCAACGTGGAGCAACGATTTTCGATGTTGCCAACATGCCTGTTACAGGAAGTACTGTCGGGCAGTATTCTGGCGTATTGGTTAACGGTGTAGGCACTGCCGATCGCTACCCTAACGCCGTGCACACAGGCCTTCCTCTTGGAGGCTACAACCACACCCATCAAAACGCAACTAACGATTACCAAGACAACAACCGCGTTCAAGTTTTCTTCTTTGGTGAAGACCGGGTGCTGCCGGGCGAATTCAACTCATTACAAGGCTTGTACGACCTGATAGGTGGAGAATTTGAAGACGGAGACGTCATCCGGTGGAACATACAGGTCCCCGTAACCTTAACCCCTGATGAACTCCGAGATGGGACTGCTACAAACGGCCCTCTCAGCCGTAATGACCTCATCCTGAGAGCCAGTGTAGATGGACGAAGCTTCACGGCTGCTGGCACGCTAGGGGCTAACCAGATAGCCGGAGGGGGCATCTTTGAAGGAGACAATGCTGCAACAGCTTGTATATTTCAAGATACCCTTTTCATCCACGACGCTAGGTTACAACTAGAGAGCCGAATTACTTACTCACCCGACGGCTGTACCGCTGAGATTGAGCACGACTTTACCATATTAAACCCTTTGCCCGCCGGTTGGTACCCCAATGAATACCGACCAATTATAGGCCTAGATAGTTTGGTGAGCGAGTTCCCCGCACCCTACATCTACTCCGGAGGAGCATACTATGAACTTAGTGCGGCGGATGAAAGTGACAGCCAAGGCCGAGTAATGTACGAGCCAGACAGTCTCGCTAGGGTAACTGGAGACGAGATAGCCTACTGCCCAGACGACGAAGGTAGAGGGGAGCTTTACTTTTTGGACGCAGAACTCAAGAACGGTACGCGAGCACCAAACTACTTCGACTTTGATTTGGCAACCGACGATGTGAGCCTTAGCGGCGGCACCTTCCCGCTAATAGGCGTTGGCGGGCCAGCCGTTGCGAACCCTGACGAACTGACCTTTGGTTACCCATTACAACGAATTTGTACGAATGTGATGCCCGTTACCCCCCTTAACTCTGGCTTTACGGGTTCTTACCCCTACCTATCAGACTATAAAGTGATTGGTTATCAGTGTAATCAGGGAAACTGGTACCAAGGAGGGCCGCTCGATACTTCAAATCCCCAAAACTGTAATGGTCAGACTGCCGAAGAACGGTTTTACTGGCCATGGCTGCGTACATCAACTGAAAACCCTGGTCGAGTTCCCGGCTCTGACGAATACGACGAGATCAACACGCCCGTACCCAACGTTGACGTAACAGCAAGCCTTACCACAGACATGCTGCAAAACCTCGGCGGCGGAGAACCTAATACCCTAACCATTTGCCCAGACCCCGACGGAGCCACCATCCCCGGCGGAACAGTGGTACTGGAAGTACCAACTAACGTAACACTAGATGGCGTTACAGAAACAGTCTCTGGTAACCCGGTTCCCTTCCCGATAGCTAAAACAACTGATAGCAGCACGGTTTATACGGTTACCATCCCAACAGGCCTTGCAGCAGAAGAGTGCTACGATCTTAACCTAGAAACTACGCTTCTCTTCTGTGGCCCAAACCCCATTTGTGCCAGCATCGTTCCTTGCCCAGTTGATGTAGACATCGTCCTCGCTAAAAACCTCGATTGTGTAGAAAAAGTATGCTACGCTTACCGTGCTGGAATACCTGAAGCGGCAATTGGTTTCACCTTCCCTACCCCTGTCTTGTGTGCTACCGATACCTATCAGGTGAATTTCAACAATACCGGGAATTCACTCCTAACTGATGTCGACCCCGTAATCTGGCTTCCTGCTGGCCTAACCCCCTCCAACTTTATGGTGGAAATCTCTGCGAGCGGAGTGACGACCTCAATCAATCCAATAATGGCAATGATAGACTCCGACTCTACCGGAGTGAACGGCATCGCCTACGTGTTCGACGACGCAGCACTTAATGCGCTACTAGGTGCCGATGGGCTCGAACCATTAGGGGCAATCACCTTTTCGTTTGACCTGACCTCAGATTGTGAAAGCTTCAGTGGTGGCCGCGCCAACGCCCAGTTAGGAACAATGGGAGACTGTACACCCTACACCGTATTCCGGAGGGGCCCACAGATATACCTATCGGACCCTACAGGAGATGCCGATTTCAGCGTCGAGCCAAGCCGTACGGAAATCAACTGTACTGAAGGTGGGGCTAGCCTATTAATAACGTCCATCAATGTAGGTAAGTCCGGAGCGACAGACACCAAGGTATGCTTCACGCTACCTCCAGGGCTGACGGTAACCCCAGACGATATCCAAGCCGTTTCCCCTATTGACTACACCCCCGTAAACTTTGAAGCCATGAACATCGGCACCGGCGGAGCCACCCAGCTCTGCTTCGACGGCCCGGTAGATGCGCCCATCGGCTCCTTCTTCTGTATCAACGTAGACTTCGATTTAGCTCCTGATGTAGATTGTGGCCCCCTAACGATAGGTTACAGCGTTACGAGTTCCACTACCGTTGAATGTAGTACAGACGGTACTATGTGTGAAATCGAAACACTCAACTCCAACCAGTTCCTCGATCTTGAGGTAGTGCCTTCGACTACCGTTGGTGAAGCTACAGTCGTTGCGGAATGCAACGCTGATCCCAACCTGATCGACTTGGTTTTTTCCATTGAATTGGAAAGCATAGGTGCAGCTTTCTCCGGTAATGTTGATGTGGAGTTGTTTTATGACCTAGACGGCAACGGGACAGTTGACTCATACGACACCTCTCTCGGGGTCGTTAGTTCAACGGCTACGATTCCTGCTTCCGGAACCGGAACGGTTGAAGGAACCATCACAGCCTCTACCGACCAGTCTTGTGCTATTGTAGCCCAGCTTATGGTTCCTGGGTGTGCGTGTAGTGAAATTGAGATTCCTTTCCCAGTTATTGAACCCGGTTTTGTAGACCGCCTATCTCAAAACGTTGTCATTTGTCCGGGCAGCAATTTGACCATTGAGGGGCTATGTGGTATGTATGAGCTAGAATTTGTACCTCCCGCAGCCGGCAACGTCGTTGTTGATGACGGAGCTGGAACCGCCACGATAAGCCTTAACCCCGGCTTCGGAATCGAAGTCCCCGTTGATTTGGTGGTGACCTATAGCCTCGGAGGTTGTGTAGGGCAGGAGTTCGTCATCAAGGTGAGCGAAGTTGAAGAATTCGACTTTGGCCCGTTCGAAATTGATGCCTGCAACGTAGGCGGCCAGCGAATTGACCTCATGATTCCCACAAACCTTCAGGAAGATATCGAAGTACTCTTCACGCCAAGTACTTACTTGGATGACCCGACGAGTCAGGAGCCCATCATTACCGATCCCGTAAGCGATATAACCTACATGGTTGAATTTTCCCTGAACGGAGACTGTGTGAGCGAAACAACATTAATGGTAAATGTTGAGCAGACGCCTACACTCACCCTAACCGGAGCGACAGGTTGTTCTACGGGTATTCCGTTGGATGATTATACAGAAGTAACACCAGCGGCAACGGAGGTCTTCTTCTTCAGTACCGGCGACGGAACCTTTACCCCTTCTAACCGCCTAGCAGAT
>CALEDI010000076.1 GCA_937949535.1 uncultured Lewinella sp.
AGCTCAGAACGCAGATATTTTGGTCGCTGGCTAAACGAAAAACCACTTGCATAGCCGTAGTTACGGAAGTTGTTTTTCGTGACGCCAGCGGGCAAAAGATCAAGTTATGAGCAACGAAACTTACTGGCTGGCCCACTAGGGGCATAGTGGTAGCGATCGGCATTCAGCGATCAGGATTCAGGCTGCGGCTGTTGTGCTACCAAACTCGACAGGCGAACTTTTTCGCTGCGTAAAGAATTCGTAAGTCCTAGGATGAAAGATGTTTAGTTAGGACTAAATATGTACTCAACTCTATGAGCGAAAAAGGATTCGACTGGCGAGTTTCGTGGTAGCTCGCCAGTCGAATCCTTTTTTGTCACTGCTTTAAAAGAAGAACTTGGCTATTAGAACGAGTATTTCTCTCTTGATAAGATCGACGCTAATTCTACAACAAAAAAGTTCGCCTGTCGAGTTTGGAGAAGTTCACCAAATATTCTTATCGCCCTAGCGGGCTAAAATGCGGGATGACTCATGGTTGGTGTGGTAAAACCAGTAAGGAGCTTACTCCTTGATTTCAAACAACGCGGGATCAATTTCTGTGTTGACCTTCACTTCCTTGGTTGCGAGTTCGAGCGGGAAGGGCATCATGCCTTCCATCTTAATGGAGTGAGGGAACATAACACCTGCTGCGGGCTTGTAGTCGCTGTAGGTCATAGTAATCGTCTGGGGGCCTTGTTTTTGTTGGGTACGGACTTTCAGCATCGTCTCCGCATCGAAGTAATGACGCACATCTCCGGCAGCTGTTGGCTGAACGAGAACGATGGCTTTCTTGTCTCCGATCATTTCGGTGCCTTCGATGCTTAGCTTGTCCAACATACTCATCATGCCCAGCTCGGGGAAGAGGGATGCTTGGTCGGCCATTGCTGCTTGAGCTTCGGGCGGCAGCGGCACGCTTTGGCCCTGAGCGACAACGGATGTTTTGCCTGCATTGTAGCGTTGGTCTGCCATCGTCATACCCATTGCCATGGTTTGGCTGCTGAACTTGTCTCCGTCGGCTTTGTAGAAGGTCTGTTGAAGGGTTTGGCCCTGAATGGAGCCTTCCATCGTGAAGGCGTAGTTTTTCACTTTCATTACCGCATCCTTACCGCCGATGGCCTTGATGTAGCCTTTCAGTACGCCTTCAGGCGTCACATCCGTAGGTGCCGCCATTTCCTCCATGTTCACCGGCTCGCCGTTGACATCGAAGAAGTTGACCTTGCCGCTGGTGGCAAATTTGGCGAGTTTATCCGCTACGGCTTTATCTCCGACAGCAATGATGTTGGTGTTTTTGGGCGACATGGCCATTCGTGAAACCGCCAGGAGGTCACTGGCGCTACTAGCTTCTACTTTCTTAAGGTAGGTCGGGTAGTAGTCTCGTCCCAGCCCATAACGGATGGTGTTTAGTGCAAAACTGGCAATTTGCTGTGGGCTTTCTAAGGTTCGGCCAAAGGAGCCAATAATTTGACTCTTGGCACCAGCCAGCTCTTTGGCTGTAACAGGAGCAGTGCTAACCTTGGCAAGTTCAAGCATGAACTCGGTCACTGTAGAATCGGTCACTTCGTTGCGCACATCGGAGCTGGCGGTGAAGTTGCCTACTAGTTGGTCGGGACTTAGCCGAGAGCTAGCACCGTAGGTAAACGCTTTGTCTTCTCGGAGGTTTTGAAACAAACGACTGTTAAAACTACCACTGCCTAAGATCAGGTTGACAAGGCGGCCATGAATTGCTTCCTTCGTTCCGGGCTTGACATCTACTGCATGAGAGATGAGGACGTTGGACTGTACGGCACCTGAGCGTGGCACAAAGTTGACGGTTACGCCCTGCGGCGCTGCGGGCATATCGAAAGACGGAACGGGCACATCCTTTTTCTGCCAAGTGCCGAAGGCTTCCTTTGCCAGTTTTTCAGCTTCGGCGCGGGTGAGGTCGCCTACCATCACGAGGTAGCTGCGGTTTGGTACGAAGTAGGTGTCGTAGTATTCCTTTACGGCGTCGAGGGTTACGTTCTTTAAAGAGGCTTCGGTAGTCTGCTCGCCGTAGGGGTGGTTAGCGCCGTAGATGATGCGCTGCCGTAGGCGGGAGGCGATGGCAGCGGGGTTGCCGAGTGCTGCTTGTAGGTTGGCTTCGGCTTCGGCTTTCACCTTAGCGAACTCGGCTTCGGGGAAGCGCGCATCGAGCACTACTTCGGCCATCATACCCATCAGGGTTTCTTTGTACTTACTGATGGTGGCGCCGAAGGCGCCGCTGCCGCCGGTGCTGAGGGATGCACCGATGAAGTCGATCTCCTCATCAATCTGTTCCTTTGTCTTGGTAGAGGTAGCACGGCGGAGCATCTGGCCCATCATCTGGCTGGTGCCAGCGTACTCGCCTTCCATATGGGGCGGTACGTCTACGAAAAGCTGGTAGCTTACGCGAGGGAGTTTGTGGTTCTCGACGAGTACAACCTGCAGGCCGTTGTCTAGCGTGAAGTCCTGAAAGTCGCCAAGCTTGATCTCGGGAGCTGGCCCAGCTTTGGGAGCCATAGAGCGGAAATCATCTTTCATGGTTTCTATTTCGGCCATTGGTTTTTCGGCTACTTTATCGGCGGTCGCTTGCGGCGTAGAGCAGGCTGCGACCAAGAAAAGGGCTATTAGGCCCATGATTAATTTTTGCATTTTGATTGGTTTGTGTGGAAACCCCAAGCTCCGCGCAATACTTCGCACCTAGCGGTGCTTGGGGTTCCGTTGGTTTTTTAAATCCCCTAGGGATTGTAGTTGTGCCAGTCATAGCCATGCTAACTATCTGACTACATGACTACTGACTATCTGGCTGTTTGACTATCTGACTACTTACTCGGTTTCTCCCCCGGCATCCAGTAAAGGAGTACGCGGTTATTTTGGGAGTAGTACTTATTGGCTACGCGCTTGATGTCTTCGCGGGTAACGGCCATGTAGCGTTCTGTTTCGTTGTTGATGAGGTTGGCGTCGCCTTGGTACATTTCGTAGTTGGCCAGGCTTTCCGCGATGCCAGCCATGGTGCTGTAGCCGGAGATGGCATCTGCTTCTACTTGGTTGCGCAGTTTCTGGAACTCTTGCTCACTGATGAGTTCGGTTTGCACCTTTTTTACTTCGCGATCGAGCAGCATTTCGGCTTTCTGGAGGTCGCCTCCGGGCTTCAATACGGCAAACGCCATAGAGATGCCTGGGTCTTGGCTTCCGGATGGGAAGGAGCCCGCTTGTACGGCTACCTGCTCTTCGTCTACGAGTACTTTGTTTAGTCGGGAGCTTTGCCCCTGGCTCATCACTTGGTTCAGCATACTGATTGCGTAGAAGTCTGGGTGCGTCAGGGCTGGGGTGCGGTAGCCCATCACGAGAGCGGGCAGTGGTGCTTTGGCGTCGTAGACCGTATCACGAATTTCTTTGCCGAGCGCGGGCTCAACGATGCTTACGCGCGGAACTTCCGCGCCACGGGGTATGCCCGCGAAGTACTTCTCGATGAGGGCCTTCGCATCATCGATGTCAATATCTCCAGCAATGGAGAGGATGGCGTTGTTGGGTACGTAGTAGGTTTCATAAAACCGTTTGTAGTCTGCTTCTTGTGCGCTGTTGAGGTCCTCCATGTAGCCAATGTTGGGGTCTTTGTAGGGGTGCTCTTTGAACCCACGCTTGAATAGTTCGTACTGTAGGCTTCCGTAGGGCTGGTTGTCCATCCGTTGGCGGCGCTCTTCTTTCACTACGCTGCGCTGGGTTTCTACACCTTCTTGGTCTACAACGGCGTGCAGTAGGCGCTCGCTCTCTAGCCAGAGCCCAAGCTCTAGTTTGTTGCTGGGTAGGATCTCGTAGTAGTAGGTACGGTCTTGGCTGGTGTTGGCGTTGAGAACGCCGCCGGCGTCTTCGACGTACTTGGCGTACTCCCCGCGCTTTATGTTCTTGCTACCTTCAAAGAGCAGGTGCTCAAAGAAGTGCGCGAAGCCGGTGCGCCCATCAAAGGAGTCTTTGCCGCCTACCTCGTACATGATGGATACCGCAACGATGGGGGCCGTCGCGTCTTGGTGGAGGATGACCTTGAGGCCATTGTCAAGGGTGTATTTCGTGAAGTCAATGTTGGTTTGGCCACTGAGTCCAATGGAAGAAAGTAAACACATACACAGGAGCGTCCCGATTTTTTTGAAAAGCATAGTTTATTAGGTTTAACAGGGCAGCTTAATAAATACCCGTTCCCTTAAAACGGAGGAAAACAAAGATCGTTTGCAGGAAAAGCAAGTTTCGATAAATTTCCTACGTCAAGTATAGCGGTGAGTACCGGGAGGTGAGAAGATTCTTAAGGTGTGTGTGGGGGGGGCAAAGAAATCCCGCAACGCCGTAATAGCGTGCGGGATCGGGAAAAGGGTTTGGTGTTAATCTCGAAACTTTAGGAGACAAAAAACAGGTGTGGGAATGTAGGGCTTGAGGTAAGTACTTCTAGGTGTTAATAGGAGGTGAAAAACAATGACTTTTAGGTGAAGTGATGGGTGAAATCAAAAGTGGGTATTCATTTCTGGGTGCCGGAAAACAAAACGTGGTTCTTGGGAACAGGACAAATCTATGCACCAAAACCATAGTAAAGAAGCAACACCCCTCGCCAAGCCTTTGTGCTTTGCCTTCAAGCCCCACATCCTTAAAAAGTGTTAACAAGAACAGGAATTAGTAAGCTGGTGCTACAATAATTGATCCTCGTCCTCAAGGATGTAGTAGCTAAACGGCGACTCCACACGCTTTTGTGTGCGCTAAAAAACCTTAACACTTTCCGCCAAGCCCCCCCATGAACAGGCTGCTATGAACTGCATTAAAGCCCGAAAAAGGCATTTGTGAACGGTATTTTAAACATCTGTTAAAGTAGAAAAGCGGGCTTTACCAACGGGCTTCCTGAAAGAACTACGTTATCCTACCCTGTGCGGGTTTGGGCATATTATCTTTGCGACAGACCAATCAACTTCACCAATGCGTATCTTTTTTAGCCTACTACTTGCCTTGTCTTTGTTCGCCTGTCAGGATGCCTCAAGCTCTGCCTCAACAGTGGAGGTAGAGAAAGCAACATTCGACGACCAGGAGTTTGAAACCACCAAAATCGATGGCTCCGATGCCCTGCGCGTAGAGCGTAAAGGCCCACAAGGGAGGGTGCTGGAGCAAGGCTTCGTACTCAACGGCCTCAAACACGGAACTTGGACGACTTACAACGTAGACAGCAAAGCCCCCCAAACCATCATCAGCTACATCGAGGGAGCCCTCAATGGGCCCTACATCGAAATGGACGACATGGGGCGTTTTGCCCTCCTCGCCAACTATAAAGCCAACGTACTAGACGGCCCCTACGGCAAATACAAAATTGGCCGGCCCGAACTCGTTGCCAACTACGTAGACGGCCAGCTAGATGGCCCAATGGCAGAGTACGATTACCGCAACAACAAAATCAAGCAGGAAGTCAACTACAAAATGGGCAAAAAACACGGCCCCATGCGCTACTTCAACGAAGAAGGAAAAGTAACCCTAGAATACCTCTACGAAGAAGACGAACGGGTGTCTGGCGGAATTGTACAGTAAACCATAAAACCAATCCCCATGTCCTTCAAAAACCTCCTCTGCACCTGCGTCCTCGCCCTAATGCTCCTCGCCTGCGGTAGCGAAAGCATGAACGAATACAGCGGTATGCCCGAGCCCTCCACCATGAGCGTCGAAAAAGGCTACTATGACCAAGATGGGAATGATGATGAAATAGAAATGCAGGCTCCCCGTACCGCCGAATCCGGCCCGCAAAGCCCAATCCCCGCCACCCAACCCCGCCAGCAACGCATCATCTACACCGCCGCCGCCCGCGCCCGCGTAGAAAAACTGGACTCCGCCCTGGCCCGCGTCATCCGCCAAGTCACCAGCAGCGGTGGCTACCTCTCCAGCCAGCACCGCACCAACTCCACCTACGCGCACACCGCCCAACTCTCCATCCGCCTGCCGGCCGACCAACTGAACGGAACCCTAGCCTTCCTACCCCAAATCGCCGCCGACATCGACTACCAAAACCTCGATAGCCGCGACGTGACTGCCGAATGGCTCGACCTCGAAAGCCGCCTCCAAACCAAACGCGACGTCCGAGACCGCTACATCGACATCCTGCGCAACCGCGCCCAAAAGGTAGAAGACATCCTGAACGCCGAAGACAAAATTCGCGTCATCACCGAGGAAATCGAAGCCAAGGAAGGCCGCTTGCGCTACCTCCGCGACCAGGTCTCCCTCTCCACCCTCACCCTCGAACTCTACGAAACCGTCGAGTACCGCAGTACCAGCCCCACCGTCACGCGCGGTTTTGGTAGTAAGTTCCTAGATAGTCTCGCCTTCGGCGGACAGATGATTCAGGATATTGTACTTGGCATGGTAGCCATCTGGCCGCTGCTGATTTTGGGCGTGTTGGCGTTCTTTGGTGTGCGGCGGTGGCGTAAACGGAAGTAACGGTGAAGCGTTATCTTAGCACCATGACCGTACAAGCTGTCCCAATCCCCGTACACATCGAGCCAGAGTTGATCCTTAATCAACGCTCCTGGACGCTCGAAGAATACGAAGCCATGATCTCCGCCGGAGTGCTCGGCGATCAGGACCGCGTGGAATTACTGTTCGGCAAAATAGTTGACATGAGCCCGATTGGTGTCTCGCACGCTTACCATGTTCAGGAAATGAATAAGTTCATGGTGCTGAATTTTGATGGGAGATTTGTTGGTAGGCAGGGGCAACCCGTAGCCTTTCCCCTCCACAGCATGCCCGAACCTGACTACGTACTGGCTAAACGGCACAAGCACCGCTACCGAGACCGTAGGCCCGGCCCCGAAGATATCGAACTGATCGTTGAAGTATCCGATTCGACCCTCGGGCGAGACCGGGGCTCCAAAATGAAGCTTTACGCCGCCTACGGCATCAAGGAGTACTGGATTCTGAACCTGATTGATCGCCAACTTGAGCTCTACACGGAGCCCACCGAAACGGAAGGTTACGCCAACCGCCTGTCTATCCCGCGCGACGAGACTTTTGTTAGCCCCCTGTTGGGCGAGTTCCGCGCTGCGGATGTGATGCCTAGGGCTAAGTATGTAGGAGGAGGAGTAAGCCGCTCAGCCTGAAGGCTGAGGAACCGTCACGGCCTGAAGGCCGGGCAACCGAAGGGCTACGCCCCAAACACCCGCTCCAACATCCGCACCGTAATCAAGTAAGTTGGCCGAACACCATCAGCCCCGAGGCTGCCGCTAGCTAGGGTATGCCCGGTAATGAGCGGGTTGTCGCTGGCGTAATAGGCATACCGGAGTTTCAGGTCTGGGTTAACGGATTTCCGGATGTGGGTGGCCGCCTGGATGGCTTTTTGGTAGTGTGCGCCCTCCATTTCCAGACCGGCGGCCTTCCAACTGCTGGTCAGGAAGTAATCCAATATCGGGATGTTCTGGAGGCTGGTGCCGAGCACCGTCACCATCGGCCCTTCGTAAACGGCCATTCCTTCGCCTTCAAAATCGGCGGCAACGAAGTCGTTTTTGAAGGGGTAATTGTCGGCAGTTCCCTCAAAGATGTGGGCGTCGGGTACCATGATGTCGCCCTTGCGCCCGTCTAGGATGCCGGCCTTGCCCATGATGTTGATGCTCTCTACGGGCATGTCGTATACGCGACCGGTTTCGGGGTCGTGGTAGGGGCGCAGCAGCTCGTCCATGCTTTCGTAGGCCTGTTCGCCGAAGGCGTAGTCCATCACGAGGATGACGGGGGCTTGGTCGGGGTTCTTGCTGGGCTGGAAGTTCAGCTCGGGCGCGATGTGTTTGGGGTCAAACTGTGCGGTATCGAAGAGCTGTACGCCGAGGTTGGTTCCGCTGTTGTCGGCTATTTCGATGAGCCCGTTCTTGCGGGCCACGTCGAAGACGAGCGGGCGGAGGTGTTTGTAGTCGGTTTGGCTCATGGCGCGGGCGTACTCAAAGAGGCCTTTGTGTTTTTTGAGCTTTGGGGCCAGCGCAGCGGCCCCGAAAATGCTGTTGGCTACGCTGTGCAGGTTGGCGCTGATGATGTGGATTGGGCGCTCAATGAGCTTGTGTTTCAGCAAAACAGCCTTGATGTTGGTGGCCCATATCTCGCCGAAATAGTGGTGGCCGGTGCTGTCGCGTAGGCTGCTGCTGAAGGTGATTTCGCGGTCTTCGTCTAGGTCGCGTTCCAGTTTGGCTAACCGGCCTAGCCAGTAGGTGATGTGGAAGAGGGAGTTTACATGGTCGTTGCCCGCGAAGCGTTTGCAGGCGTCCACAACTTCGTCGTAGGTACGGCCCAATAGGGTGCTGAGGTAGGTGTAGGCGGTTTCTAGCTTGAAGTCTTTTTCGGTTTGTTCCTGTACTACGATTTCTTCGAGCAGTTCCCATTCTCGTTTTGGCCGTCCTTTATTGTCCATGCTGTTGTCATGGATTTTATTGGCTTCGGCGTAGAGGAAGGTAAGATGGGTCAGGATGTCGTAGATGTCTGACCGGCCGCGCGTCATCTCGATGTACATCTCGTTGTCGTCGATGCGGTAAGCGCTGCGGCGGCGGGCGGGGGCGATGATGGGCTCGAAGTTGGAGTTTTCGTAGCCTTCTCGGGTAATCAGTTTGATGAAACGGCACTCCTCAATGCCCTTCGGTAGGCGGTTGAAGACGTAGTGGAGGCCGTTGAGTTCTACTTTTTCTGCGTCGGCGATGCTGCCGTAAATTTCTGGACGCAGCAGCATCAGGTTGTCCATCAGGGTTTTACCGCTCAGTCCTCCCGGCTTATAGCTGCCCCGAATCAGCAAATGCCGCATGGCGATGTAGAGGCGTTGTACGGCGGTACGGGATTCTTGGGCGCGGGTGCGGTTCTGCATAGTTTGGGTCTTGTCGTTGGGAGTAGACAACGCAAATGCAGTTTTTGTTTTGGCTCCGATGTTTTTTAGGGCGGCGGCGCGCAGGTGCAGAGTGGGTTGGAAGTTGGTTGTCCCAGGATAACACTACTCTACATTTTTGGCTCCCTCTCCGCTGAGCCGGAGGCGAGCACGAAGTACTGCGAAGCAAACTGTGTTGGAGAGGGCGGGGGGAGAGGTGTAAAATCAAAAATGGTAACAATTTAGGTGAGCTCCAAGAACGGACGCTCGGAGGTTCCGACTTCGTCAGGAACGCTCCGAGGTCCTTCACCTCGTCATAAATACGAAGGACCTCGGAGCGTTGCAACTGCTGAATTGCGAAGCAATTAATGCAGTTGTAACCTCCGAGCGTCCGTTCCTTGGCCTACCTAAACAGTTACCAAAAATGTAGCGTAGTGTGGCCCCACGACACAAAAAGCCCCGCCAGAGAAAATCTCCGACGGGGCCTTTGTGCTTGTTGGTGGGGGTGGGAAGAATTACTTCTTCGTTACCCGCGCCGCGATGCGGCGGTTCTGTGCCTTACACTCAGGCGTGTCGTTGGCTGGGCAAGCAGGGTGCTGTATGCCAAAGCCTTCTGCGGTTAGGCGGGCTGCGTCGATGCCTTTCTCTACGAGGGTAGCCATCACGTTGTCGGCACGTCTCTGGGAAAGCTTCATGTTGGAGTCCGGGTTGCCTACGTTGTCGGTGTAACCACCGATCTTGAGGTTCACGTCAGGGTAAGCGGTCATTACGGCCACCATATTGTCGATCTGGCGCTTAGAGAACTCCGCGTCGAGGTCAGCGCTTCCAGTATTGAAACGAAGGGCGTCGAAGTTGAACCAAGTGCTGTCGTTTACCGCCTTATCGCTCTTGATGAAGTCAATCAGAGAGTATTCAACACCGTCTTTGTTGGCCTCGATGGTAGCACCACCGGGGAGAACGAAAGCCCAAAGACCGTCAGCAGTTTCCTTGAGGCTAGAAAGCATGCCGCTACCAGCAGCAACTGCGCCTTCGGCGAGGTCGCCAGCGCCTTCTACAGCACCTTCGGCGAGGTCGCCAACGCCTTCTACAGCAGCACCTGCCATGTCGGTCATGGAGTCTCCAGCATTTTCGATGCCGGCGGTTACGTCAGTAGTGTCACAACCACGAAGGCCGAACCACGCTAGGGCGCCGAGGAGGAGGAGAGGGAGCAACCACTTAAGGAAGCCCATGCCGCTACTTGCAGCTTCGGTTGCGGTATTGGCAGCAGCAGAAGCTGTGCGTGTTGCGGTATTGGCCGCAGCAGATGCAGCACCTGTTGCAGTTGAAGCAGCAGCAGATACGGTACTTGTAGCAGCATCTTTGGCTGCACCGAGGGTTGCCTCAGCTTTAGACTGGCCAAAGCCAAGTACTGCGCTAAGTACGCTCGGGATGGCCGCCATGATGGAGCCTTTCTGGCCGAGGAGCATAGATGCTAGTCCGCTAGCATTCATGTTTTGGCCAGTGATCTTCTTCGCGAGGAAGCTCATGATGAAGGGAGCTGCCATGCCGAGGAGAGAAGAAGAAGAGCTTTTGTTGATGCCCGCCATGCCGCTGATCGCGTCGATCAAGCCGCTGGTCTTGTCGCCAAGTAGGGAGCCGAGAAGGCCACCACCAGCTTCGCGGGGGTCGTCGTGCGCAAGGTTGCCGCTGCCCATCATGCCGATGAGGTCGCTCAACTCGAAGTTGTCTGCGCCTTTCAGCATGTCGAAGATAGCACCGAAGTTGCCGCCTTCTGCTTTTTGTACCATGCCTCCAAGAATGGAAGGAAGCAGGCCGCCTAGGGCAGATTCAACGCCGCTTTGGGATTCGTTGAGTTGTTTGCCGATGGTGCCCATCATTTCAGGGGTAATCATCTTCCCTAGGTTCTCTAAAATAGTTGCCATGTAAATAGGTAGTTTGAAAACTGAGCCGGTTTTGTTGTTTTCGGCCAGTTAATCTATGTGATATTACGTTCTTTAGACGAGCAAAAACAAAATAGGGAACATGTCTGTACGGTATATTTTTAACACTTAGCCACAACTTTCTGGTTTTAAGCAGATTGTGCGCTTGTTTTTCTTTTCGTACAACCCTTTTTTGCTTATTTGCAAGCTGTTTGGTCATCAGAAATGGTCAGGTCAGCGACTGTTTTATTCGTTCGGGCATTAGCTTTCCTTTCCACGCTTCAAGTTGCGCAAATAAGGCCAATAGAAACAATAACGTAATACCCAAGCCAATTAGTGGGGCTTCATAAACAGGGTGGGAATATCCGTTGGAGGTTTGCCATAGGGCCAAGCCTAAAAGTAGTAGGAAGGCAGTAAGACACATCAGCCCTTTGCGGCGTAGTTGTTGGGCTTGCGCTTGGAGCTTGGCCTCTTCCCGGACGGTAGCCATGATGGAGGCTTCGAGGTCAACTTCCGGGAAGAGTTTGAGATCAGGATTAAGGTATTCCTTTAATGGGTCGTTGTCGGTTGTCATAGCTTAAAGAAAGTCTGAAATGTTGGTAATATCGGAAGTTTCTTGGCAGAGCACGTAAAAGCGGTTGCGCCCTCGGGAGAGTAAAACTTTGACGTGGTTGGCTTTCAGCCCCGAGCAATAGGCTGTTTCCTTTACGGAGAGTTCCTGAAGGTAGAACAGATGGAGTACCAAGGCTTCTTTGGCGGGCATCTGGGCCAATACCTTTCGGATGGTTCTGGCCCGGTCGTCTTTGGCCAAATTGGCCAAGGCTTCGTTGGCGATACTGGGGGCTTCCGGCGGGGTACTCATTTCTTCTACCGCCTTCCCGCGCTGGGTTTTCCGAAGGGCCCGTAGTGCTTCATTGACGACGATCCGGTACAGCCAGGTCGAAAAAGCGGCCTTACCATCAAACCCCTTCAAGCCCGTAAAGGCTTGCAGGAAACCTTGCTGAACAGCGTCTCGGGCATCAGCATCCTGCTTCACCACAGACATCGCTACGGAGAAAGCCATTTGCTGATGCCTTCGGACGAGTACGGAGAACAACTCCGTCTCTCCGCCCCGCACCCGGTCGATGATGGTTTGGTCTTTCACGAAAACGCTACTCTTTTGCTTGTAGCTGGGCCACGATGAAATACGACGCCAGCAAACTCAACCCGCCGCCAACAAACATGAAGGCCGGGTAGAGCACGAAAGCTTCGCTAACCGCAGCCATGTGCTCTACCGCAAAAGCCAACAGTAGACCAAGGCCAATGCCGCTCATCAGCATGCCGAGTTTTATTCCGAAGTAACTTCGGTACCGGTTGCCTCCACCCTCGTCGAGGGTACCACGGGCAATCTTTGCCATCCGTTCGGTATGGTTGGCTTTTAAAAAGTAGAAGAGGGTGAAGCCCGCGGTAAGGCAGGCGATGGCGAGCACGAAGCCCGGCCCTAAGTCATCTATCATGGTATTTTACTTTGAGGAGGTTGTTTTATTGAAAAGCAAGTTACGGGCCCTGCTGCCCATATTAAGGGTAAAACCAGCAATGTCGCCCGCCGCCGTTGTCTGGAGTTCAAGACTTTGGAACCAACCTTTTGCTACAATGAACGCCGTTGGGGAAACTTGCCGAAGCACAGAAGTACCATGAGAAGCATTGGAAAGGTGAAGTTCACCTTCCCGAAGGCTTACCCTGAAGTTCTGGCCCAGTTCTTCGCTGTAGTATTCACCAACTACACCATCGGGGCGTTCAAATTCCTCTAAGGCCTTTACCTTTTCCGGAACTTGGAGTTCTCCTACGGTCTGTTCTCCTTCGGTAATCACGACGCGGTCAACTTCCCCTTCAACTACTTTAAAAGACAAGACCGAATTCATGGGGGCCAAGTAGAAGTCAGTAAGAGAACGGGCCTCCAGTACAACCGGCTCCATGCCGGCTACGGTAACAACTAGCTTCCCGTCTTCATGAGCGACCAAAACGTCGCGTTCTTTGTTGAACAGGTAGTTGCCCGAATACAGTGCTAGTAAATCTTCAGGTACGCGAACCTCCTCGTTCACCACTTCTTCTACTTTATCCGTTGCTACATCGGCGGGTTTCTCAAGGAGCATGGAGATGATCGGTTTTCCTAGTTCCGAGATCGATTCTAGGTTGCCCCAGTTGCTCAGGATGACGAGCGAAATTTCCTTTTCTGGCAAGTAAGCCGTAAGCATCCGGAACCCGGCAGGCGTACTGCCGGTATGGGAGATGAGCTTGTGCTCACCCAGCATAGAGAAATTCAGCCCGAAGTTGTAGTTGACGGGCGTACCATCTGTTAGTTGCCCGGGAGTAGTCATGAGGTCAATCAAAGCCCGGTCTCCGTCAACGAAAAAGGTCATCCATTTCTCCATGTCGCTCAAGGAGGAATAAACGGCGCTAGACCCGATCAGCGACATGCCGTTGTTCTGGTTGAAGCTGAAGTCGGTCCCCGTTCCGTAGTACGCTACCGCCCGGTTTGGTATCAGCCGAACGGGCGAGTCGTTGGCAAAGCTCGCCTTCATGCCTAGCGGTTCGAAGATGTTTTCTTGGCACCAAGACACAAAGCTTTTGCCGGAGACCCGCTCAACGAGCACGGCCAGTAAAACATAGCCCGTATTGGAGTAATCATGCTCGGTACCCGGCGGGAAGTTTAGCGCATTTTGCCGAGCGACGATGCGCAAGGCCGTAGTGGCGGTGAACTCGCCACCAAAGTTTCCGATTCCATTGAGCTCCCCTACATCCCGCAAGCCACTGGTATGGTACAGCAGATGAGCGATGGTGATCGGGGTGCCGAAGTCGGGCACTTCCGGCAGGTACTGCCGGATGTCGTCTTCCAACCTGATTTCTCCGGCTTGTATTAGTTGTGCAATCGCAAAGCCCGTGAACTGCTTAGCGACGGAGGCCAGATCGAAGACGGAGTTTTCCGTGAGCGGCACGCCGTATTCGAGGTTGGCCATGCCGTAGGCCCTGCGGTAAGGTTGGGCTTGGCCGCGTTTTATGTAGACGGCTACGCCGGGGCCTTTTGCTCCGGCGGGCTGCATAACGTTCTCGATCAGTTCGTCAAGGTCTGCTACCGGGAGGGCCGCTGGTTGGGCCTGCAAGGAGGCGTAAGTCAAGAACAGAAAGACCAGCGCAGACAGCCGCCTAGTAGAGCGTGCAGTAAAGGCTATTGGGGGAGGTGAAGTAACCATCATCTAAAGGGGGTTTTCCCGTTAGAGTCACGGCGGGCTCATAAGGTTACAGCGTTGACAAATTTATTTACAGGGGCATCCCTTGCCCTTCAACTTGCCTTGCATCCTGCGGCCGCGCCCCAAAAAGAGAGGACTGAGGGTTTTTGGTTCGTTTGCCTTAGCATCCCCTCCAAGGATGTTGCTTAAGGCCTTTATCTTTGCTCCCCCACCCTTCTTTGTTTTACTTCCCCACCCCATGCTGAACCACAAAACGTACGGCTCCGGCCCCAACCTCGTCATCCTCCACGGTCTTTTTGGTATGCTGGACAACTGGAGCACGCTCGGCCGCCGCTGGGCGGCAGACTACACCGTAACGTTGGTAGACCTGCGCAACCACGGCCGCAGCTTCCACGCCGACGAGATGAACTACGACCTCATGGCAGAAGACGTTGCCACCCTCCTCGAAGCGCAAAGCATAGACGAGTGCTTCCTGATGGGCCACAGCATGGGCGGAAAGGTAGCCATGCAGACCGCCATCACCTACCCCGACTTGGTGCAGAAGCTGGTTGTGGTAGACATCACGCCCCGCAAATACCGCCCCGGCCACAGCGATGTCTTCGCGGCCCTAGAAGCTTTTGACCCCGCCGAAGTCGCAGACCGCAAAGAAGCAGCCCGCCTGATGGCCAAGCATATGCCCAGCCCCAGCGTACAGTTGTTCCTGCTCAAAAACCTAGCCCGCAACCCCGAAGGCGGTTTCAAATGGCGGATGAACCTGCCGGCGATAAAGGCGAGTTACGAAGGGCTGATCGGGCCAGTCGGTAATTTAGGAGACGAATATGACGGCCCTACCTTGTTCATTCGTGGTAGCAAAAGCGGCTACGTACAAGATGACGACGTGGAGCTCATCAATATACTCTTCCCACAAGCCACCGTGGAGACGGTTGAAGGAGCGGGGCATTGGGTGCATGCTGAACGGCCGGAGGAGCTGTTTGAGATGGTGGGTGGGTTTTTGTAAAACCTCCCCCAGCACCCTGCGGCCGCGCCCAAAAAAACGCTCCAACCCAAAACCACCCCTATATTTGAAGCCTAGCAAGACGATCATCGTCCGTTTTTATAAAGGAATTGGTTTAAACTACACCATTATGTCGATCAAGAAAACTACTGTTTTAATGGCCCTGCTGTGCTTGGGCTTCACCTCTTTATCTGCTCAGGGTTTTCTGCGTACCGAAGGTAAAGACATTGTAAACGAGGCGGGAGAGCCCTACATCCTGAAGGGGATGGGCCTTGGCGGCTGGATGCTGCAAGAGGGCTACATGCTGCAAACCTCAAGCTTCGCCAACGCCCAACACCAACTCATCGAGAAGCTCGTCGAGCTGGTCGGGCAAGAGACCACCGATGAGTTTTACGAAGCCTGGCGCGCCAACCACACCAACGAAGACGACATTGAGGCGATGCACCAAGCGGGCTTCAACTCCGTGCGCCTACCGATGCACTACAACCTCTACACCCTGCCCATCGAGGCGGAGCCCGTTGCGGGCCAACACACTTGGTTGGAAACCGGTTTTACGCTCACCGACAGCCTCATTGCGTGGTGCAAAGCCCGCGACATGTACGTAGTCCTTGACCTCCACGCCGCCCCCGGTGGGCAGGGCAACGACGAGGGCATCAGCGACCGCGACCCAGACAAACCCAACCTCTGGGAAAGCCAAGCCAACCAAGACAAAACCGTCGCCCTCTGGGCCAGGCTCGCCGAACGGTACAAAGACGAACCCACCGTGGGCGCATACGACCTCATCAATGAAGTGAACTACAACCTCCCCAGCGGAACGGCCCTGCGGAACCTCTACGGCCGCATCACTGATGCCATCCGCGCCGTAGACCAAAACCACCTCATCTTCATTGAAGGCAACTGGTTTGCCAACGACTTCACCGGCCTGACGCCTCCTTGGGACGCCAACATGGCCTACAGCCCCCACAAATACTGGAGCATCAACGACCAAGCCTCCATCCAGTGGGTGATTGACCTGCGTGAGCAGTACGACATCCCGATCTACTTCGGGGAAACCGGCGAAAACTCCAACGTGTGGTTTCAGGAAGCAACCGCACTCTTCGCCGAAAACAATATGGGCTGGGCATGGTGGCCGTGGAAGAAGATCGACGCCATTGCCGGCCCCGTTTCCGTAGAACGGACAACTGGTTGGCAAAGCTTGATCGACTACTGGGAAGGGCGCGCCGAGCGGCCATCCGTCCAAAACGCTACGGCCATACTTTTTGAACTCACCGAAAAGCTGAAACTCGAAAACGCCCGTTACCAAAAAGATGTAATCGACGCGCTCTTCCGCCAGAACGAAACGGATGAGACTACACCATATGAAGTAACCGACATCCCCGGCGTGCTCTACCCCGGGAATTTCGACATGGGCAAGTTGGGCTTTGCTTACAACGACCAAGACTACGCCAACTTTCAGGTCTCTACCGGCAACTTCAATGCTTGGAACAACGGCTGGATTTACCGCAACGACGGCGTCGACCTCGAAAAATCTGAGGACGACACCTACACCAACGGCGTCCACCTCGGCTGGTCTGCCGCCGGCGAATGGATGCAGTACACCGTAAATGTAGCCGAAGACGGCGTTTACCGCGCTCAGGTGCGCACAGCCTCCGACGCCAACGGCGGAGCCTTTCATTTCCAGATCGGAGCGGCAGACATAACGCTGCCCCACAACGTTGGCAACACCGGAGGGTGGCAGGCCTTCCAAACCTCTACCGTTCAAGACATCCCCCTCACGGCCGGAACGCATAAGCTGCGCATCTTTATTGATCGGGAAGGCTTCAACCTCGGCGGGATAGAATTCCGGCGCTCCGGAGACCTGAACTCGCTCGCCACATCCTTCATCTCGGGTATTACCGAAGATTTCCAGATCGTCCGGGTAGACCTCAACAAACCCCTAGCTACCTCGGAGACGCCCAACTTGGGGGACTTTAGCTTATTCGTCGATGGGAGTCCCATCCCCATCACTTCCGCCGCTTTCAGCGCGGCGGGCGACCGTTCAATTGAACTGATTACCTCCTCCGCATTCCGCGCCGACGACGTGATTACGGTAAGCTACACAGGCACCAACCTCGTTGCAACCGACGGCTCCGCACTAGCAGCATTCACCAACCGGCCCGTACAAAACACCGTGGCCGTTGTCCACGCCGTCCCGGGTCGGCTTCAAGCTGAAGACTACTTCCGCCAAGAAGGTATCCAGTTGGAGACAACCACCGACCAAGGCGGCGGCGAAAACATCGGCTACCTCGATGGTGGCGACTACCTAGATTATTACATCGACGTAGCGCAAACCGGCACCTACACCGTAGAATACCGCAACGCTTCCGAAATGCCCAGCTCGTTGAAGATGCAACTGGTAGCGGAAGACGGCACCGTTGAAGACCTCCACACTACAAACATGGCAGCAACCGGAGGTTGGCAAACCTGGACTACCGTGAACTACGAAGCTCGGCTGCCAGCAGGCGCACAGACCCTTCGCTTGCTCGTAGAGCAAGGCCCGGTCAATATCAACTACATCGACTTTACCTTCCTGACGAGCAACGACGATGTAGAACGCCCCTTCGGGCTCAGCTTCTTCCCCAACCCTACGGAAGACGAGGTACAAATCTCTGGTGAGCTGCCCACCGAACAGCCCGCAACCTTGCTGCTCCAGGACGTAAAGGGGCAGACGGTTTCCGTGCAACGGGTTGAGCGGGGTACTGCCCTCGGCCACACTTTCAACCTACGAAACCTGCCTAGCGGTACGTATTACCTGACCTTACGGTTGGATGGAGGGCGATCTTATACCGAGAAAGTGGTGAAGCGGTAGTTTTTGGGTGCAAGTTTAGGGCGACGGCGCGCGGGTGCAATGGAGGGCTTTATGACATTGCTAATTCAAAAAAAACGCCGGCCCTAACTTTAGCGCTCCAAAGTCTGTTCTCTGCTACAACAGACCAACTCCCCCACCTCATGCGCCTAGACCACATCGGCATAGCCGTAACCGACCTCTCCGCCGCCGAAGACCTCATCGCTCGCCTACTAGGCCGCGATGCCTATAAACGCGAAACCGTTGCCGACCAACACGTAACGACCAGCTTCTTCACCGCCGGAGACCATGCGGCCAAGCTCGAATTGGTCGCCGCCGAAGGCGAGCGCGGGCCAATTCATAAATACCTCCAAAAGCGCGGCCCCGGCATGCACCACCTCGCCTTCGAGGTCGATGATATTGAAGCAGAAATGCAACGCCTCGCCGCCGATGGGTTCGAGTTGCTGCAGGAAAAACCCTCACGCGGGGCCGACAATAAGCTCGTCTGCTTCCTCCACCCCAAGAGTACCAACGGCGTGCTGGTCGAGATTTGCCAGAGCATCCCCTCTACCTCACACTTGGCGGAAAACAGCGAAGCGGTTGATTTGGCCACTTTCTGGGGCAGCCGCTACGACGAAGCCCGGACCGGTTGGGACATCGGCTACCCTTCCCCGCCCATCACGGATTACCTCGACCAGATCGCCGACAAATCCCTACGCATCCTCATTCCCGGCGCAGGCAACGCCTACGAGGTCGAATACGCCTGGAAGCTCGGTTTCCACAATGTCCACGTCCTAGATGTAGCAACCCAACCGCTGAAAGCCTTCGCCGAGCGGGTACCCGAGTTCCCAAAGGAACAACTCATCCAAGGCGATTTCTTCGAGCACATCGGCCAGTACGACCTCATTCTGGAACAGACTTTTTTCTGCTCTTTTCCTCCCCTACCCACAACCCGAAGCGCTTACGCCGAAAAAATGCACGCTCTACTGGTTCCCAACGGCAAACTCGTAGGCCTCTGGTTTGATATCCCCCTCACCGGCAACATGGAAAAACGACCCTTCGGTGGCTCCCGCGCCGAATACCTCGGCTACTTCGCGCCGTTTTTCGAGATGGAATCATTCGCTACCGCAACCAATTCCATCGCACCACGGTTGGGCAATGAGTTGTTCGGAATTTTCAGAAAGGCAGGTTGAGCAGGTTGCAGGTTGCAAGTTGCAAGTTGCCGTGTAGCATGTGTGAGGAGGCAACTTGTAACCTGCAACCTGTATGTGTGACGGGCAACTTGCAACTTGCAACCTGTATGTGTGACGGGCAACCTGCAACTTGCAACCTGTATGTGTGACGGGCAACCTGCAACTTGCAACTTGCAACCTGTATGTGTGACGGGCAACCTGCAACTTGCAACTTGCAACCTGTATGTGTGACCTGTAACTTGCAACCTGCTATGAACCAAGAAAAACGCCTACTCCTCATCCTCGCCGCCGTACAGTTTTGCCACATCATCGACTTCATGATCATCATGCCGTTGGGCAAGACGATCATGGCGGTGTTCAATATTTCCCCGGGCCAGTTTGCCTGGGTGGTGTCGGCTTATGCGGGGGCTGCGCTGACGGGCAACCTCATCAGTACGGCGTTCATTGACCGGTTTGACCGGCGTTCGGCGCTGCTGTTTTTGTTCTGTGGGTTCACCCTTGGTACGCTGGCTTGTGCCTTTGCGCCGTCTTATTTGTTGCTGCTCGTTTTTCGGGGGGCGACCGGTATTTTTGGCGGCACTTTGGGTGCGCTGGTGCTTGCGATCGTGGGGGATGTGATTCCGTTGGAGCGGCGTGGGGCCGCGATGGGGTGGGTGATGACGGCCTTTTCGGCGGCCAGCGTTGTTGGCGTTCCGTCGGGTATCTGGATTGCGGCGGAGTATGGTTGGAGTGCGCCTTTTGTGGTTACGGCGGCGCTTTCGGCGGCCTTCGTGGTGTTGGCTTACTTCGTGGTGCCTCCCCTGCGCGGGCATTTGCAGCAGGGGGCGCGGCCGCAGGTGCAAAGTGAAGACAAAGGAGCAATGGAAGGGGTTATCGACACCGTCGCGCTGCGGCAAGCCGACCTCCCGCCTGCGGGCGAAGCCCTCGCCCCCAAGCGCGGGTTGCGGAAAGTCGTTGACCCTTTCGTCCGCATTTTTTCCGATGCCAACCAGCGGGCGGCACTGCTCTTCACGATGACACTGATGCTGGGGCACTTCACCATCATCCCCTTCATCGCGCCCTACATGCAGATCAACATCGGTTTTGGAGACAAGCAGGTGGGCCTGATCTACTTCATCGGTGGTCTCCTGACGGTAGTGCTGCTCCCTTTCTTCGGAAAGCTGTCCGACAAATACGGCCGGATGCGGATATTCGCTACCGCTTCCGTCTTCGCCCTAGCGAGCATCTACGCCCTCACCAACCTCGATACCGATTCCATTTACATCGCCTTACTGACAACTTCCTCTTTCTTTGTGGTGGCGAGTGGGCGCAGTGTTCCGGCTACGACAATGATCACCTCCGTCGTTCGGCCAGAGAACCGGGGCGGGTTCATGAGCATCCGGCAGTCGATCAACGAGATGGCACTTTTTGCCAGCACCGTCATCGCCGGTTTCATCATCACCGAAGGCCCAGACGGCAAGCTCGAACACTACGAATGGTTGGGGTATTTCACGATGGGGATGAGTGTGTTGGCCGTTTGGGCCGCCAGCAGGATTAAAGCAGTGGCCTAAGCATAGGCTTTTTTATAATTTTTTCAGTTCCAGCACCTTAACTAAGAAGGGTTTTGGATAACTTTACATATAAATTGGTGAGGTTTCGCTTCTCTTTGTAGCCAAACGCTCGCACAATCATATCTCATTTGCTCTAGCGAAACTCTTTTTAGCTAGGCTGTTTTACTACTTAACACACTACACTATGCGTTCAGCTCTACTCTTGCTTTTTGTTTGTATTACCGTTGCGCTGACTGCGCAAACCTCCATTGATTTTACCGGCTTTGACGGCAGCGGTATTTCAGCTCCCTCTCCTAACGGAGACGCAATTGTTGGAGGCCAACTTAACGGTGCCGTTTTCTCAATTGACGGTTTCAGCTCTGCAGCCGACCTATCGCGTGGCTCCTCTGCCGGCGGAGTAAGTACCGGCGGTGTTTATGCCTTTGAGGTGGCCCCAGGAAATGTTGCCCTAGGCGTTCAGCCAGGCGGTAGTGATTTCACAGACGGTTACATTCAGCTCGAACTCTTCAACCAGTCTGGTGCTGCGATTATCCCTGCAGACATGATTAACGTCAGTTATACCATCTATACCTTAAATAATCAGCCCCGAGCCAACTCTTTAAACTTTGCCTACTCTACAGATGGTTCAACTTTCACGGATATCCCCGCTCTGGACTATACCTCTCCCGCAACAGCAGATGCTTCTCCGGTTTGGGTAGCCACTACACGTACAACTACGATCACTGGAATTAGTGTTCCCGCAGGCGCAGCTTTTTACATCCGCTTTATTGGCGATGACGAAACTGGAAGTGGCTCGCGAGACGAATTTGCTTTAGATGACATTAACGTAGGCATCGTAAGTATCCTCCCCGTCACCCTAACCAACCTATCCGCAGTGCAAATGGGCAAAACAGCGATGGTAAAATGGTCTACCGCTACCGAGTCTGGCAACAGCCACTTCGTAGTAGAGCGTAGCCAAGAAGGAGGCGCATTTGCCGCAGTAGGCCGCGTAACCGGAGCAGGAGACAGCTACGGCACGATCAACTACGACTTCGTAGACCATGCCCCCGCTACGGGAACGAACTACTACCGCCTCCGCCAAGTAGACTTTACGGGCGAGGCTACGGTCTCTCACTCTGTGATGGTATCCTTCGAGGCAACAAGCCTCACGGCTTACCCCAACCCGGTGGCTGACCGCCTCTTCCTCAGCGGTGCTGCGGCAACCTCCCGCACCACCATCCTCGACCTCAACGGCCGGGTACTGAGCACAACCCAGACGAGTGCCAACGGCATCGCCACCAACAAGCTTGCCGCAGGCACCTACCTACTCCGTGTAGAAAGTGCTACGGGTACAGAGACACTGCGCTTCGTTAAGCAGTAGTAAATTTCTACGCTGGTTACCAGCTACAGCCGGGTCTTTCTCTAGAAAGGCCCGGCTGTTTTGTTTGCTACCGTTAAAGTTAGGGTGTATAGTCTGCCTATAAATTAGTCCGCCGACTATCATCAAAACGCACAGCGTTTTTATAACCCCCTCCCCCGTGGGGAGGGGGTTTGCGCGCGGAGACAATACACTACAGATTACACTGTACTAGCTACTACTTGGCTGTCTGAATCCCCCAACTCTCCCTACCGTATCTCCACCTCCTCACTAGCATTAACAAACAGTACATTCCCGATCTCATCATAGCCAGCGAAGTAATCTTCGCCGATGTGCTTGAGTGCCTTGTCTCGGAAACCGAGGATGACCAGATCGGCTTCGCCGCTCTTCCGTGCGATGACCGATTTGGAGTCGGAATCATCCATCCGGCAAAGTACGTCGATGTTGTTGCGGCTGATGGGCAGTTGGCCCGTCTCAATGAGGTCGTACAGGGCCTGTTCTTCTTCGGCCATTTTGGATTCCTCGAAGACGGCAAACAGCTTGATCTCCGCGCCCTGCCAGTCGGGGTGGCCGGTCATCACGTAAGCGAGCAAGATCATCAGGTTGGCGCTCTCGTAGTGCGCCCGCGTAATCCAGACGTGGATGGTCTTTTTGAGGCCAAAGCCGCGCTCGGAAAGACCAAGGATGCCGATGTTGAAATCGACAGACTTGATGAGCTTGAAGTTGTCGATGATCTCCGACAAGCCATCCTCTTTGTTCTTAGAATATTCCAGCAGCAGCAGGTTGTTTTCTGTGCCCGCTATGCCGGGAAACTGCACAATCTGCGCGATGGCGGAGGTGTAAGACGGAGATACGATGGTGTCTACATAAATGCGGCTGTCCGTCGCTTCCGCCATCCGGATGATGCGTTCTTTGATGCTGGCAGCCTCTTCGCTTTTCTCGTGGCTGAGGTACCCATCTACGTAGTGGAGGTAGGTACCGAAGCCGTATTTCTGGCTCAGCCAGCGGAGCAAATCGAATGCTCCGAGGCGGGTGAAGGTTGCGTTGCTGGCGGCGATCACACTTGGCCGCCAACTCTTTTTTTCCTCCTTATCGGCCTTCTGCAAAAAGATCTGCAAGCGGCGGCTAAACTGGAAGATCACGCCCTGGAAGATGAGCGCCATGCTCCGCTTGTCTGGGTTGGCGTAGGCGATGTAGACGTACAAAATCCCGATCAGTACCACGGCCAGCGCGGCGTAGGTAGAGTTCATGAAAAACATGAGCCCGAAACAGGCGAGTGCGCCGAAAAGCGAGACGTACCACTTGGAGCGGAAGGTGGGGCGGTAGCTGGGGTCTGCCGCAAAGTGGTTCAGGAAGCTGATGAGGCAGAGCGAGCCGTAGGTGACCATGAAGAACATGGAAATGATTTCCGCCACGCTGTCTAGCGCGCCCAACATGATGAAAAAAGCGGCCAACAAGACCGTTATCAGGCTCGCGTTGTAGGGTTCGTTGTTTTCACCTTTTCCTTGCCCGATCCAGTTGTTGATGGCTGGGGCGGGGAATATTTTGTCGGCGGCGATGGCCTGTAATGTTCGTGGGGCAACGAGGATGGAACCGAGGGCGGAGCTGATCGTGGCGGCGGCCAAGCCCAGCGGGATGATCCACCAGCCCTGCCAGGCGATGTCGGCCATCACCAATCGGCTCGTATCGGCGAGGGCTTCCGGAGGGGCGGAGACGGAGAGTTTCCAGGCCATGAAGAAGTAAATCACCATGCCGCCGATGGTGGCGGCCAGGGTTCCGAGCGGGATGCTGCGGCCGGGGTCTTTCAGGTCGCCGCTCAGGCCGACGCCCGCCGTCATGCCGGTGAAGGCGGGGAAAATGATGGCGAAAACGGTGAAGAAGCTTAGCTGCGGGATGTCAGGTTTTGGAGTGGGCGAGGGCGCAGGTGCCATGGATGTTGCTTCGCGGGCCGTGGCTGCTTCGCCGTTGAGGTACACGGTGTCGGAGTTATTGGCTTGGGTTCGTTCCTCAAGGCCAGCGGCGGTTGCTTCGGCTCCGGCGGTGTAGCTGTTGAAGAAGGCGATCTCGTGGCTGTCGGCATACTCCGTACTTCCTAAAAAAAACGCCACTAGGGCGATGCCGAGGGTAAACACCACGCTGTAGAGCACCTTCACGCCCAGATCGGCTCCTTTGCTCAGGATGAGCAGGGTAAGCAGCAGTAGGGCAGGAATACCGATGGTTTGGGGCTGCGAGAGCAGCCACTCCGCCCACGGCAAAAGCGGATACGTCTCCAACACCCAAGCAATGAACGGCCGGAAGGCTTCCGTAAAAGCCATGATGTAAAACGCCACCGAAATGGCCTGAGACATATACAGCGCCATCCCGATTGTAGACCCAATCACGAGCCCAAAACTGCGCGAAATGATGTAGTATTCTCCGCCGCCTTCTACTTTCTGGTTGGTCGCGATCTCCGCAATCGCCATCGCCGTCGGGATGGTTACTGCGTGGCCGATCAGGATGATCGCCAGCGTACCCGCCAGCCCAACCATCCCTACGGCGAAGCCGAAGCGCAAAAACATGATCGCACCAAGGATAGTACTGATGGCCGTGAAGAAGACTGGGGCCGTTCCGAATTTTTGTTTACTCATAATGCTTTTGCCCCTGCTGTGCTGAGGACGGGCGAAGGTACGAACATCGATAATTTTTGAAATTGTTGTGATTGGCTTCTGTAAAACCCCACCCCCTTCCAGTACGTTACTCTACCAACAACAAACCTCCACCAACCATGAACGAAGGCCCTCCTGCCTGTCCGATCCCCCGCTGGACGCTCCTGAAACAAGCGCTCCGCAACGTAAGCCCCGCCGAGTTTGACGCGCTGCGCGCGCAAGCCCCAACGGGAACCTTACTCGACGTGCGCGCGCCTGCGGAGTTCGACGCCTTCCACCTCGAGGGCGCGGTAAATATGAACTACCTTGGGCCCGATTTTCTGGAGCAAATGGAAGCTTTAGACCCCCAAACAGAGTACTTGGTCTATTGCCGCAGCGGCCGCCGTTCCGTACGGGCTTGCACCCTGATGCGCAACGCGGGCATCAAGCAACTCATCCACCTCGACGGAGGCATCAATGCCTACGAGCAGGCCTGAAGACCGACATTTCCCCACTATCTCAAACCCACACTTAGGAATTATGAAGTTCTTTATCTCTACCCTACTTCTCATTAACCTTCTTTGCACCTGCGGCCCCGCCCCTGAAAAAGCAACAACGGAAGACCAAACAACGGAGCAAGCAGCGGTCTACCAAGACCTCTCTCCCGTAGAATTCGCCGAGTACATCGGTGAAGAAAACACCGTCTTGATCGATGTACGCACCCCCGCCGAAACCGCCGGAGGCATCATTGAAGGCGCCCTTGAAATAGACTACCGCTCTCCAGATTTTGCCCAAAAACTCAGCGAGTTAGACCCCGACAAAACCTACCTGGTCTACTGTGCTTCCGGCGGCCGCAGCGGCAAAACCTGCGGCAAGCTGAACGAAATGGGCCTCACAAAAGTCTACAACTTGAAGGGAGGATATGCTGCTTGGAAGTAAGAGGGGGGAGACAGGTTGCAGGTTGCGACACATACTTGCCAGGCTACTGTACTAGACTATTTATTCAGTTCTACGCCCACCGAAAACCATGCCCAAGCGTGGGAAGTACCGCCTTCGAACTCCGTACTAAGGTGCCGAAGGCCACCGCTTAGTTTTAGTCCGTCAAAGTGGATGGTGGCGTCTAGGCCGAAAGTGCCTACGAGGGGTTTGGGTTGGATTCTGCCTCGGTAACGCTCATCTCGGTTGAGCAGGCCGCCACTCAGTGTAGCGTCATAGGCTACTAGCCGGCCCCTACCCAAGAGGTCGAAGCTCAGGGTACGTTTTTCTCCTAGCCGGATGGCGAGCCAGCTGAATTTTAGTTCTGAAGACAGGTTGTTGTAGAGCGTACCCACTCGGCCGGTAAGCCCAGCGGTAAAGCTAAGCCGTGGGGAAATGGGAAGTCGCTGGTTTATACCAAGTTGGTAGTTCAGAATCACGTCTGGTTTTACTTCGTTGGGCCAGCCAGGTACTTCGTCGGCATAGCTGAACAGGCTGTGCCAGGCGTTTTGCATACGCCCTCCGCCGGAGTAACGACCTAGAACCCCTGCGGTCAGTTCCCACCGAAAGCTAAGTCCCTGCTGGTTGGTGTCGGAAAACTTACCCCGCGTAAGGGTGAGGTAAGAAGCATACGGCCGGTCGTCTTCAAGAAAGCGCTTCGCGTCGATCTCTTGTGGGGTGTAAATGTTTTGTGTTAGCCGCCAATACCGTTCTGTCGTTTTGGTCTGGCTGGGGTGCGAGGGGGATGTTTTTCGTTCTCGTCGCCCATATTCTAGGTTTAGGCCACTGGTGAAATACCGATCCGTTTTGGCGGGGAGGTACAATACGTCGTTGGCTGCTTTGAATTCAAAGTAGCAACTTTCTCGGAAAGATTGGCCGGAAAGAAAAGTTGAAGTGCCAACGATGAGGGCTCCGAAGAGCAACAAGCCTTTCGACATACTCGCGGGGATTAAGGTTGGTATGTACCCGCTTAACAAAGCTGAAAAACAGTGAATCTTGCCCAAATGTACGAGTATCTGCTGATTCCCGAAACCCTTTTTCCGCTGAAAATTACGCAGGACGGTGGGGGGGAGGGTACCCTTCCGGGCGTTTTTAGCGCAAAAAACCCGCGAACTCCAAAACGTTGGAGTTCGCGGGCTAAGGTATGTTGTACGGGAATAACTTGCAACTTGCAACCTGCAACCTGCAACCTGATCTTACATCCCGAGTTTTGCCTTCACAGCAGCACTCACATCAGAGGACTCTTCGCCGAAGAGCAGTACCTGCTGATCGAAGATGAACTGGAAGCCCTGTTCTTTAGCAACGGCCTTGATGGCTTCGTTTACCTTTTCGTAGATGGGCTCTAGGAGTTCGTTGCGCTTCTTCTGGAGGTCTTCCACCATGCTCTGCTCGAACTCACCGATTTCTTTCTGGCGAGCTTCTAACTTAGCGGATTCTTCTTGCTGAACTTTAGGGGTTAGTTCGCCAGCTTGTGCTTTGGTCTGAAGCTCTTGAACGTCTTTCTGGAAGGTTTCGACCATCGCACGGCCTTTCTTCTGGAGCTGTGTTTGTAGTGCTTCGAGGCCAGATTCAGCGGCTTTCATTTCGGGCATTTCAGCAAGGATAGCCTGAGAGTTTACGTAACCGAATTTCTGCGCGGAGGCTGTGGTGGTAGCGGCGATGAGCAGCAGGGCCACGACGGCCAATTGGATAAACTTTTTCATTTGATTTAGTTGAGTCGTTGTCATTTTTTTAGCGGCCGCAAAGATAAGCAAATCCTGCGTTCGCTAAAAGACACGTTTGAAGATGGCCCCGGTTGGTTGGTTTTGGGGCGAAAAGGGGATTTTTGTTGGCTGCAGGTTATACAGGTTGCAAGTTGCAGGTTGCACGGCAATTTATAACCTGCAACCTGTACTAATTCTTAAGTGCACGCAGGATGTCGTCCGTCTTGTCGTAGGCATCGTTGGCGAAGATGATGCCGGCGGCGCCAGCGCGGTCGAAGATGAAGTCGTAGCCTCGGGTAGAGGCATAGTTTTCGACGGCTTCGTAGATCGCGTCTTGGATAGGCTTCACGAGTTCTTGGCGGCGCTGAAAGAGGGCACCTTCGGGGCCGAAGCGTTCGCGTTGCATTTTCTGAACGGCTTGCTCCTTGGCGATGATTTCATCTTCGCGTTGGGTGCGTTGGTCTTCGCTGAGGAGGACTTGTTCGGCTTGGTACTTGCTGTACATACCCTTGATGGCGTCGTACTGCTGGCTGATGTCTTGTTGCCATTTGGCCGCGAGCTGGTCTAGCTGCTCTTGGGCTTCTTGGTATTCGGTGATGCTGCCTAGGATTTTCTCCATATCAATGGAGGCAATTTTCTGGGCGGAGAGCGAGTTGCCGAAGCCCACGAGGGCAAACATGGCGACGAAGAGGAAAGTACGGATACGCATGAGGTTAGCTTTTTTTAGGGTTCAAAAGTAAGTTGGCCGTTTCGGACCGTCTGCCTAATAGACGCTTTAGAAGGACCGAAGTTACGGCATTGCGATAGTTTTAAGAGTTTGGCGTTTACCGTAATTGACTGATAATCAAACACCTAAACCTAAACGTTCGCCTCTCACAGATATGGTGTTTAACGTAAAATTAACGAGCTATCAAGGCTTTTTAAACGGCTTGCTCCTAGGTTTAGTCCGTTAAGTGGTGCTTTAGCAAGACCATAAGCCCACAAATAACGTCCCTAAAACCATCTTTGCACCAGCGCACTGCGCCTTAATTAGGTTGCAAGTTGCAAGTTGCAGGTTGCAAGTTACAAGTTCACGTCACACCTGCAACACGGAACCTGCAACCTGCAACTTGCAACTTGCAACTTGTACAACCATAAAAAGCCATAGATCCATACAACAAAAGTCTTGCGGCTGTGTATTCAACACCGTACCAAACAAATAAGAACATGGCCCTCAAAATAGGAGACAAAGCCCCTTTATTTACGCTGCACGCCAGCGACACCAAAGAAGTTAGCCTGAACGACTACGCAGGCAAGAACGTAGTTGTACTATTTTTTCCACTCGCCTTTACTGGTGTATGTACCGCTGAACTGTGTACCATGCGCGATGCGCTGGCCGAGTTCAACGGCATGAATACCGACGTAGTTGCCATCAGTGTAGACAGCCCTTTCACGCTAGCTAAGTTCAAAGAGGCTGAAAACCTGAACTTCCCCCTCCTCAGCGATTTCAACAAAGAAGTCAGCCGCCAGTACGGTTCGTTGTACGACACCTTCGTATTCGGGATGGAAGGCGTTTCCAAGCGTTCCGCTTTTGTAGTTGATGCTGAAGGCATCATTCGCTACGCCGAAGTGCTGGAATCTGCGGGAGATTTGCCTAACTTTGCTGCTGTAAAGGAAACTTTGGCCTCGCTCTAACCGTTTTCTCCCAAAAGATTGCCAACCAGTATGTTGTACGCCCACGCTCCCCAGGAAGATGTCTTGCTCGAAGAAGAAATTGAAGTCGGTTCCGGTGAACCCGCAGACCTGATCGTGTACAACGACGATCACAATACGTTTGATTGGGTGATGAAGAGCTTCGAGGAAATCCTCGGCCACTCCTCCCAGCAGAGCGAACAACTCGCAATGTTGATCCACTTCAAAGGTAAAGCCACCGTCAAGTCTGCCGCTATGGCCGAGTTGCGCCCCAAGCGCGAAGCGCTGGTAGACCGGGGGCTCTCGGCAGTGATTGAAGGAAGGTGATTTAGTCAGATAGTCAAGCAGTCAGGTAGTCAAATAGTACCGCCCAACAGGATCACATGACTGAACGATGTATAACTGCGGACTATCTGACTATCTGACTATTTGGCTACCTGACTACCTGACTACTCTCCATGCCCCTCTACCGCCTAGACCCCCGTTTCCCAGAACTGTTCCCGGACCCCCTCCAAACCAACGGCGACTCACCAGCCTGCTTCAGCGGCGGCCTGAGCCCCGAGTGGTTGTTCAACGCCTATCACCTTGGTTATTTCCCTTGGTTCAGCGAGGGCGACCCCATTTTTTGGTGGCACCCCGATCCGCGTTTTGTGCTCTTCCCCGATAAGTTGAAGGTGAGCAAGAGTATGCGCCCCTACTTCAACCAACAAAAGTTTACGGTGCGCTATGATACCCAGTTTAGGGAAGTAATGAACAATTGCCGCGAAACCTACCGCCCAGGGCAGTGGGGAAGCTGGATTACAGATGAGCTCACGGAAGGCTACGTCGGCTTACATGAATTGGGCCTGGCCCATAGTGTGGAAGTCTACGAAAACGACGAACTAGTGGGCGGGCTTTATGGCTTAGCGCTGGGCAAAGTGTTCTTCGGGGAGAGCATGTTTCACCATCGGGCCAATGCGAGTAAGTTCGCGTTCATCAGCCTAGTACGCCGCCTCCAAAGCGAAGGCTTTCGGGTAATTGATTGCCAACAGGAAACCGGACACTTGAAGTCGTTGGGCGGAGAGACCGTCTCCCGAGCAGAATTTCTGAACCTCATTGGCCCCATCCGAGAAGAAGGGACTACACGGGGGAAATGGTCGTAAAAGTTCATATTCCTAAGGCACCTTGCTGAACCCAAATCCGCGCTTCCCTTCAAAGCTCTTGCCCTTCAAAATACTCTCATAGCACGCTGAATGAAGCCGTAGTCGGGTGTCCAACTTGCCGAAGGTGTTATTGTCCATACTCGGAAATGTTCGGTTGGAAAGTACAACGAAAACCATGTCTTCTACGGGGTCTGCCCAAGCTGCGATGCCGGTAAAGCCAAGGTGCCCAAAGGCCCGCTCGGAAGCGTGAGGCGAGAGGTTCATGCGTCGGTCCTCATTGAGTTGCTTCATGTCGAAACCAAGGCCTCGGCGCGTCTCGTCGGCGTAGCGGTGGGCGAAGAGGCGTACGGTTTCTGGGCGCAGGTACTGCACCCCGCCGTAATTGCCCTCTTGCAGCAACATCTGGAAAATGGTAGCGATGTCTCGGGCTGAGCCGAACAGGCCTGCGTGGCCGCTAACGCCGCCCAGCATGGCGGCCCCCATATCGTGGACCGTTCCGTGAACTTTGGCGTTGCGGAAGTAGTCGTCGTTTTCGGTAGGTGGTATCCGGCTCTTCGGGAAGGTGCGCAGCGGGCGGTAAGTGAGCGTTTCTAGCCCCATTGGGCGGTAGAAATTACGAGCGGCGTACTCATCAACCGTCAGGCCGGAGACCTGATCGATGAGCTTGGCCATGATGTAAAAACCAAGGTCGCTGTAGCGGTACTGGCCCTCGTTGGGCAGTTCGTTGCTGTAGAGTTTGTACCACATCGAGTCGATGTAGGTTTTGTGCATAAACAGCTTTTCGGAGACCTCTACTTGGAAGTCTCCCGTTCGCCGGCTACGGTAAAACTGGGAGCTGGGCTTCCCGTCAGCATTAAGTGTTTCTTTGTAGAAGGGGATCCAACTCCGCAGGCCAGCCCGGTGGGCCAAAATGGGCCGCAGGGTGAGGAACTCAACTTCGGTGCCTTCCATTTCGGGCATGTAATTACTGATCGGAACGTCGAGACTGAGTTTACCTTCTTCTACCAGTTTCATGATGGAGAGGGTAGTGGCGCAGACCTTTGTTAGGCTGGCTAGGTCGTAGATGTCGCTGGGGTCTACCTTTCTGGAGTTTCGGCTGTAGGTGTGCCGGCCGAAGCCTTTTTCGTACACAATCTTGCCGTTTCGGCCTACCAACACGACCATTCCCGGCGTTGCTTTGCGCGTCATGGCTTGGTTGGCTAGTTGGGTTACTTTGGCGTCGAGCAAGTTGCCGTCTATGCCAACTGCTTCGGGGTTGGCATAGCCCATCCTGAAGGTTGCCGCAGTTTCTAGCCCAGTATTGAAGGTAGCCGAAGGGCTTGCGGTTACCGGCAACCGTCCGTTTATTTTATTGGCCCCAAACAATGCTTGTGCCGCAGCGTCTTGCGCTACGTCGTCTCGGCTGTAAGCCATGAGCACCGTCCCGAAGCCATCAAATGCGGAGAGGCTGTAAGGGTTGCCAAACACACTGATGACAACTTCGGCCTTGGCCTCCAACGCCCGCAGCAGGCCAAGTACTTCTGGTCCGGCTGGCACTTTTTCCAGAAACCGACTCCCATCAGAATACATTGCCACGATCACTTGGTCTCCGGCGCCAACGGCGTTTTCGATGCGCTTACGATCGGCGTTAGATACTTTGTAGGATGTATTGAAGTGCGTCGTCTTTACGTAGTCGTCTACCCTACGGCTGAAAGGCGTTGGGCTCGGCATCCCGACGTGAACGGTGATGATTTTGCCTCTGGCCTTGGGCTGTACGGGCATCCGTTTTTTGCTGTCGCGCACCAGCGTCATGGCGTTCTCGAAGAGGCGTTGCTTCAGGGCATAAGCTTCGGGGCTGTTGAGTTCGCCGCGTAGGCTTTCTACGCTGGGGTAGGTCCGTTGGTTCAGGCCTAAGCGGTACTTGCTCAGCAAGATACGGCGGACCTTCTTCTCGATGTCTGCGGGGGTAATCTTGCCTTCGTTCATATACCGCTTGATGGCGGCTATGGCGGCGGGCGTACTCTCTGGAAGTAGAAGGATGTCGGAATCAGCCATGATGGCCTCGGCTTCTACTTCGCCGTTGCCGTAGTGGTTCGTTACGCCTTTCATCTCCAAGCCGTCGGTAAACACCAAGCCGGTAAAGCCTAGCTCGTGGCGCAGCAAGTCGGTAATTACGGGTACGCTCATTGACGTTGGGCGGTTCTTGCGGTCGTCTAGGGCGGGGATCTGTAGGTGGGCTGCCATGATAGACCCGATGCCGTAACGAATCAGGGCCTTGAAAGGGTAAAGCTCTAGGCTGTCTAGGCGGGCGCGGTCATGGTTAATGACCGGCAAGTCGTAGTGGCTATCTGTCCCCGTATCTCCGTGGCCGGGGAAGTGTTTTGCGCTGGCCAAGATGCCGTTGTCTTGCAGGCCTTTCATGTATTTATAGCCCTTCGCCATCACGTTGTAGCGGTCTTCGCCGAAGCTACGGGTATTGATGACGGGGTTGTTGGGGTTGTTGTTCACGTCCAGCACGGGGCTGAAACTCACGTTTACGCCCATGCGGTGCATCTGGCGAGCAATCTCGGCACCCATGTCGTAGATCAGTTCGTTGTTCCGGATCGCCCCGAGGGCGATCTGTTTAGGAAAGCTGATCGTCTGCTCCGGTAGGCGCATCCCTAGGCCCCACTCCGCGTCCATACTAATCATCATTGGTAGGCTACTGAGGGCCTGGTACTCGTTGGTGAGGGCCAGTTGTTTTTCGGGCGTTCCCTGAAAAAAGCATAGCCCACCAACTTGGTATTTCTTTATCTCGGCTTTCACGTGAGCGATGTGGTCTGCGCCCCGGTCGGAGTGGGCGCGCAACATAATGAGCTGGCCTAGCTGTCGGTCAAGGTCCATCGTAGTAAAAACGGAATCAACCCAACGGCGTTCTTCCGCAGTTTGGGTAGACAGGTCGCCTTGGTAAGCACGCTGTGCCGTCAGGCTAGAAGCTGCAATAAGCAGGACTAGGATAAAGAAACGTGGGATCATGTTCATAACTGGGGTAAAACTGGGGACAATGCTATCTGACAATAATAATATGGCGCGGCCGCAGGATGCAAAGAAGAGGTTTACATAGAACGCTCTTCGCTGGCGACTTCATTCTTAAACTGTGGAAAAACCTTTGTTAAAGTAGGCCGGGGTCAAGATACGTAATTTGGAGGAAGGGCCGATTTCATAGCAGGGCGAGCGAGTGTGTACACCGCTACACAAATGACGTAATCGTCTTCTGGAGCCGAAAACATTTCTGATCACCCCGCTGCCACCTCCATCAAATAGGCACAAACCAGCGCCCCATAAGTCCCCAGCGCATACCCAATTACCGCCATAATTGCCCCCACCGGCGCTAAGGCCGGGCTGAAAGCCGAGGCCACCACCGGCGCGGAAGCCGCGCCCCCAACATTCGCCTGCGAGCCCACTGCCACGTAAAAGAACGGTGCCTTGATCAGCCACGCAACGAACAGTAATATAAGGACGTGGATAATCATCCAGATTAGGCCAATGGCAAAGAGGCCAAGGTTGCTGAAGATGTCTCCGATGTTCATCTGCATCCCGATGGTTGCTACCAGGATGTAAATACAAACTGAACCCCAGCGACTCGCCCCAACGCCTTCCAGCTTGCGGGCTGGGGTGAAGCTGAGCAGAAAACCTACCGTAGTCGCAATCACGACCAACCAGAAGAAGCCGCTCTTTAGCGTCGTCAGCCGCCAAGCTTCGAGTGTCTCGGTGAACTGGGCGAAGAAGGGCGCCAGTAAGTCCGATCCCAAATGCGCCAGCGCAACGCCGCCGAAGGCAACGCCGATCATCTGGAACGAAGAAAGCGAGGTTGGCTCGCGTTTTACCTCAGCGGCGTAGCTTTCTACTTTTTCCGTTAGCTCCGTGATGGCCGAGTTGTCGGCCTTCAGCAGCCGATCTATTTTCTCTGCCCGCCCAGCGCCGAAGAGCAGGAAGCCGAGCCAGATGTTGGCCACCAATACATCAACGATGATCATTTGGCCGAAAATCCCGGTTGGCACTTCAAAGATTTCCTTCATTGCCGCTTGGTTTGCTCCTCCACCAATCCATGAACCTGCAATCGTGCTTAATCCTCGCCAAAGCTCGTCTGGGTTCAAACCAATCAGGTCAGGGAATAAATAAGTAATGATGAGCAGCGCAATCGGCCCACCAATCACGATAGAGAAGGTTGCTGCCAAAAACATGATGATGGCCTTCGGGCCGAGATTGATGATGCCTTTGATGTCTATATTGAGGCACAGCAAAATCAAACTCGCTGGTAGCAAATACCGACTAGCCATAAAATATAGATTGCTGTGGCCTTTGAAGCCCGCATAGTCTTTTGGGTTGTAGCCCGCATGCTCGATGAGCTTGTTGATCTCACCAAAAGAAGCTCCATCTGGGATGGAAACATTCACTTCCGCCAAGGCCGTCATCAACTCCGGCGTATACCAATCGTAAGCAATCAAGCTCAGCGGCCAGTGCAGCAACGCGGGTACGAAGTAGCACAACAGCAGGGTAGGGACGTAGGTGTAAAACTTCTTCCAGAAAGAGGCCCCGCTGTTGGCAGTGGTAAAGATCACGGCGAGCGTAACCATGAGTAGGCCGAATACGATGGCGTCGTTGGTAAAGATGGGTTCCATGCTGCAAAGTAGGAAACAGCGGGGAGAAATTAGAAATCAATGCTTAGTGGTCGGGCGGAGCAGATGCGATGCTCCCCTGAATTCTATGGACCTATTTCTAGGCCTTTCTCCGATATCTAAGTTAAATGGTACTTTTGCACCGAATTTCGGGTCAACGACCTTTTGAAGCGTACGGGATCAAGCAATCATTCATAGTTTAACCGACATCCCTGCGGCCATCTAGATCGCTTGTACTTCGAAGATTAACCATCTTCTTAAACAAGTAAATCTCTTATCATTTATGGTTTCTACTATTCTATTGGCGGTCCCAGCTTTGGGTATCCTCGCCTTAATCTTCATGTTCATCAAGTCTGCGGGCGTTTCCAAACTAGATCCCGGCAACGAACTCATGCAACGCATCGGTAAAAACATCGCCGATGGGGCCATGGCCTTCCTCAAAGCCGAGTACAAAGTGCTCGCTATTTTTGTAGCCGTTGTGGCTGTCATCTTGGCCTTCACGGCTGATCCGGAGACTTCTAGCATGATGATCGCTGTAGCTTTCGTGCTCGGCGCCATCTGTTCCGCACTGGCTGGCTTCATCGGTATGAACGTAGCCACTAAGGCAAACATCCGTACTACCCAGGCTGCGCGTACTAGTCTTGGCAAAGCCCTTGGCGTTGCTTTCGACGGTGGAGCTGTTATGGGTCTCGGTGTTGTTGGTCTTGGCCTATTGGGCCTTGGCTCACTCTTCCTCCTCTTCAAAGGCCAGTTCGCTAGCGACATCATGATCACCGATGCTACTTCCGCAGTTGCCGCCAAGGCTGCTATGCTTAAGGTCATAACGGTCATCACTGGTTTTTCTTTCGGCGCATCTTCTATCGCCCTCTTCGCTCGCGTAGGCGGCGGTATCTACACCAAGGCTGCCGATGTTGGCGCTGACCTTGTAGGTAAGGTCGAAGCAGGCATCCCCGAAGATCACCCCCTCAACCCCGCAACAATCGCAGACAACGTTGGTGACAACGTAGGCGACGTAGCCGGTATGGGGGCCGACCTCTTCGAGTCGTACGTCGGCTCCATCATCGGTACTATGGTAATTGGTGCGGCGTTCATGACGATGCCCGCTTTTTACGGAACGGAACTTAATGGCCTCAATGGCGTGCTACTTCCACTCGTTGTAGCTGGTATCGGCATCTTGGCTTCTATCATCGGTACGTTCTTCGTCCGCGTGAAGGAAGGTGGAGATCCCCAGAAGGCCCTCAACCTCGGCGAACTCATCGCGGCGGTTATCATGCTCATCGGTACGTTCTTTGCTGTAACTACACTTATGCCCGACAGCTGGTCGGCTATCAACAGCAACGGCATTGAAGCGACCTACACCAACATGGGCGTATTCTACGCCATTCTTCTCGGCCTTGTTGCTGGTTTGGGTATTGGCTACATCACAGAGTTCTACACCGGTACGGGTACCAAGCCAGTACAAGGTATCGTAGACCAGTCGCTGACGGGGGCGGCAACCAACCTCATTGCAGGCCTCGCTGTAGGTATGCGCTCTACCGCAATCCCGATCATCATCCTCTGTACGGCCATCATCGGTTCTTACTACTTTGCTGGCCTTTATGGTATCGGTATCGCTGCCGTTGGTATGCTGGCCAATACTGGCATCCAGTTGGCCATCGATGCCTACGGCCCTATTTGCGACAACGCTGGTGGTATCGCCGAAATGGCAGGCCTCCCTAAGGAAGTACGCGAACGTACCGACAAGCTCGACGCCGTAGGCAACACTACTGCCGCGATCGGTAAAGGTTTTGCTATCGGTTCTGCCGCACTTACCGCTCTGGTCCTTTTCGCTGCCTTTATGCAAACGGCTCAGATCACAAGCATCGACGTCGCCAACCCATTCGTTACTGCTGGTCTCTTCCTCGGTGCTATGCTTCCGTTTCTCTTCTCTGCTTTCTCTATGGAAGCCGTTGGCCGCGCAGCGAACGACATGATCCAGGAGGTACGCCGCCAGTTCAACGAAATCCCCGAACTGAAAGCTGCCCTCGAAGTAATGAAGCGCGAAGGGCATGACACCTCTAAGTACAATGCTGCTGATCTTGCTACCTTCAACGCTGCTGACGGAAAGGCCGACTACGAAAAGTGTGTAGAGATTTCTACCAAAGCTTCTATCCGAGAAATGGTAATGCCTGGCCTGATTGCCGTAATCACCCCGGTTGTGGTCGGCTTCGCTGGCGGTGCCGAGATGCTCGGTGGACTACTCGCAGGCGTAACTTCTGCTGGCGTCATGATGGCCATCTTCCAGTCCAATGCCGGTGGTGCATGGGACAATGCAAAGAAGATGTTCGAGGAAGGTGCCAATGTTCAGGGTACCATCTACCACAAAGGTTCTGAGCCGCACAAAGCTGCTGTTGTAGGTGATACGGTTGGTGACCCTTTCAAGGACACCTCTGGGCCCTCCCTCAACATTCTGCTTAAGCTCATGGCAGTTGTTTCGCTTGTTATTGCACCTTTCCTCGTGTAGTAACAAACTGATTAACATGAGTCATATCCCGAGCACGAAGTTCAGCGAAGCTAATTATTGGGATGAATGACCATGTTTTGTAGCGATCAGCGTACAATATTTAGGCAAAACTGCTCTAAATGCTGTACGCTGATCGCTTTTTTGCGCCATAACCCCATTTTACAAGTACGAGGAAAGGCCCCAAAAACTGCTCTGCCCAAAGTTCGGGATGACGCACGTTTTTTGGCGCGGACGCAGGTGCAAGGAAAGTTAGAAGCACGCTAAGCATCCATGAATCTGTGAGAAATATCCGCAAAAGCTAAGATTAGATAAAAAAAAATAACTAAATTAGCCCTCGGTTTAAAGTATAAAGACTCATAATATAAGACAAATCAGCAGTACGTCAACCGAAAAGGTTGCTTCAACTGGTGAATTGTGCTGCTTATGCCAAAGGTCTTGGTGTTGCCTGTTAAGTAAATTGGCTACACACCAACCTCAATTTTTAAGACATTTCCCCCAGTCATCTTTATTTAACATCACATGATCAACGGCTACCAACAAAAAAAGAAACATCTTATATTAGTATGCTTAGTTCTCTTCGTGGGAAGTTTCAGCCTCAATGCTCAACTTACCATCGAACGAGAATTCATCGGTTCCGCAACAGGACCCGCTACAATCCTCTCAAACGGAGGAACACAGCAACTTAAAGTTGGTGACAGCTTCGGAGAAACAATAATTGGCTACGAAGCAGGAGAAATCATCGTAACCGTTGGCTTCCAACAAACCAGAACATCTCCCAACGCATCACCTCCAAATTTGGAGGCCGAAACAGAACAAGATGTTCAACTTTCCAAAGTTGCGGTTAATGCTTACCCAAACCCAACAATAGAAAAACTTACAGTTGACTTGGGCGAACACCAAGATAAGTTCGAACTAATAAGAATAATCGATTCTTACGGAAGAACCGTGAAGTCTCAACAGGTCAATGACCGAGTACGAATAACCTTTAGAAGCTTAGATAAGCTCGCCAACGCCAATTATTTCCTTCAAGGAATAACAAAGGACGGCGAGCTTCACCAACTTACTAAGGTCCTCATCGTAACTGATTCATCAAACTAAAACAATCTTAAGGCTCCTTAACAACAAGGAATGCCCAATCATCCCATCACCTTTTTTACTTGAAAGACGACCTTGGGTATACTCACTATTTACATTTTTGCTACTCTAGAAGACTGATAATTATGAACAACAAATTTTTACTATTATTAATGTTCTCACTGCTCTTTGCGGTGGAAGCGGCGGCCCAGACAACCGGGGCGTTAAACTACCAAGCCGCTGTACGCGACGCCAGTGGTAACGTACTGGCTAATGAGGACCTCATGATTACCTTCAGGTTAATCAGAATCGGGAACCCAAACGACACAATCTATATCGAAGATGTCGACGCAATGACCAATGAATTTGGTATCGTTAACACCGAGGTAGGTGCTGATGGAGAATTGCTGACAGTAGATTGGGCTAACGGTCCTTATATCTTGAATACAACTATTGTTACCGAAGATGATATGACCATCGTAACCGAGCGCGAATTAGGCGCCGTTCCGTATGCCCTATATGCTCTTAACGGTGTTGAAGGCCCTCAAGGCCCTAGAGGTATCCAAGGCCCTCAAGGCCTTCAAGGTGTTCAAGGTCCTCGCGGCCTTCAAGGAGCCCAAGGAGCCCAAGGTGAGCAAGGTCAAACAGGTTCTCAAGGCCCACAAGGCCTTCAAGGCGAACAAGGTATCCAAGGTGAACCTGGCGTGGCTGGAGCAAACGGAGCTGATGGCCAAGATGGCGAACAAGGCCCTCGTGGCCTCCAAGGCCCACAAGGAGAACAAGGCCCTGCCGGTGTTGATGGAACCAATGGTGCCGACGGCGCTGATGGCCCTCGCGGAGAACAAGGCCCTCGCGGCGAGCAAGGTGAACGTGGACCACAGGGTATTGCTGGTGCTAACGGTGCCGACGGTGCCGACGGCGCTGATGGTGCCGACGGTGAGCGCGGTGAGCAAGGCGAACGTGGCCCTCAAGGTCTTCAAGGCATAGCGGGTGAACAAGGCCCTACAGGCGAGCAAGGTGAACGTGGCCCGCAAGGCGTCCAAGGCGAACAAGGTGTCTCGGGCGAACGTGGCGAACAAGGCCCACAAGGCGAACAAGGCCCACAAGGCCCACAAGGCGAACAAGGTCCACAAGGCCTTCAAGGCGATGTCGGCCCCCAAGGCTCACAAGGACCTGAAGGTGCTGATGGTGCCGATGGTGCTGAAGGCCCTCGTGGCCCGCAAGGTGAAATAGGCCCCGCTGGTGAACAAGGCCCTCAAGGCCCAGAAGGCCAACGAGGCATCCCGGGTGAACAAGGCCCAGAAGGCCCGCAAGGACCCGCAGGCAGAGATGGCGTTGATGGAATTCAAGGCCCACAAGGTGAGCAAGGTGCTCAAGGTGCCGAAGGCCCTCAGGGACCACAAGGATTACAAGGACCACAAGGTGAACAAGGACCAGAAGGACCACAGGGCCCACAAGGCCTCCAAGGGATCACTGGTGAACAAGGAGAACGCGGCCCTCAAGGTATTGCTGGTGCTAATGGCGCAGACGGAGCAGACGGAGCAGACGGCGCAGACGGTGTCCGTGGCCCAGAAGGCGAACGTGGCCCACAAGGCCTACAAGGCCCAGAAGGCGATCAAGGCCCACAAGGCGAAGAAGGCCCTCGTGGCCCTCAAGGCATACAAGGCCCATCTGGTGAACAAGGCGAACGAGGCATCCAAGGCGAACGAGGCATCCAAGGCGAACAAGGCATCCAAGGCGAACAAGGAGTAGCTGGCCCAGAAGGTCCACGAGGCCAAGAGGGTGCTCAGGGGCCCGCTGGTATTGATGGTGCTGATGGTGCTGAAGGCCCAAGAGGCCCGCAAGGAAATGTTGGCCCCGCTGGCGAACAAGGCCCACAAGGCGAAGTCGGCCAACGAGGTATTCCTGGTGAACAAGGCCCAGAAGGCCCACAAGGCCCTGCTGGTAGAGACGGTGTTGATGGCCTCGAAGGCCCACAAGGTCCACAAGGCCTACAAGGCGAACAAGGCCCACAAGGCCCACGTGGCCTACAAGGCGAACAAGGCGAACAAGGCCCACAAGGTATCCAAGGCGATCAAGGCCCTATCGGACAAGCAGGCCCACAAGGCCCACAAGGTGAACAAGGAGCAACAGGCCCCCAGGGTATCCAAGGTGAGCAAGGTTTACAAGGCCTACAAGGACCAGAAGGTCCTCAAGGCCTTCAAGGCGAACAAGGTCTACAAGGTGTCCAAGGTGAGCAAGGCTTACAAGGAGCCGAAGGGCCTCAAGGTATTCAAGGACAGCAAGGAGCCCGAGGCTTAAGAGGTTCAACAGGCCCACAAGGAGACCAAGGTGTCCAAGGTGTCCAAGGAGAACGCGGCGAGCAAGGCCCACAAGGCTTAGCTGGTCAAGACGGCGCACAAGGTCCACAAGGCGAGCAAGGCCCACAGGGTGTAGCTGGCCAGAACGGAGCTGACGGCCAAGACGGTGCTGACGGTATCGACGGAGCTCAAGGCCCACAGGGTGAGCAAGGTCCTCAAGGTATCCAAGGCGAGCACGGCCCACACGGTCTAGCTGGCCAAGACGGAGCTGACGGCCAAGACGGCGCACAAGGTCCACAAGGCGAGCAAGGCCCACAGGGTGTAGCTGGTCAGAACGGAGCTGACGGTCAAGACGGTGCTGACGGTATCGACGGTACTCAAGGCGAACGCGGTCCTCAAGGTATTGAGGGAGCTGCTGGTATTAACGGCCTAGACGGTGCCCAAGGCCCTCAAGGTGCCCAAGGCCCTCAAGGTGTCCAAGGTGTAGCTGGTCCTACCGGCCCGCAAGGTGCCCAAGGCGAACGTGGTGAGCAAGGCGAACAGGGTGTCAAAGGCCCTCAGGGTGACCAAGGCATTCAAGGCGTGCAAGGGGAGATCGGTGCTACTGGCCCCGAAGGACCTGCTGGCCCAGAAGGTCCACGCGGCGAACAAGGCCAACTAGGTCCTCAAGGTCCTCAAGGTGAAGTCGGAATGATGGGCCCACAAGGTATCCAAGGTATCCAAGGCGAACGCGGTGAGCAAGGAGAGCAGGGTGTCAAAGGCCCTCAGGGTGACCAAGGCATTCAAGGCCTTCAAGGTGAGACTGGTGCTACTGGTCCTCAAGGCCCTGCTGGCCCCGAAGGCCCACGCGGAGAACAAGGCCAAGTAGGTCCTCAAGGACCTCAGGGTGAAATGGGCATGATGGGTCCCGAAGGTATCCAAGGTATCCAAGGCGAACGCGGTGAGCAAGGTGAGCAGGGTGTCAAAGGCCCTCAGGGTGACCAAGGTATCCAAGGTATCCAAGGTGAAACCGGCGAAACCGGTGAGCGCGGCCCTCGTGGCTTTGAAGGCCCTCGTGGCTTCCAAGGTATTCAAGGTATCGCTGGCCTTCAAGGTGAAATGGGTATGATGGGACCAGAAGGTGCTCGTGGTGCTGACGGTGCTCAAGGCCCAGAAGGCCCCCGTGGTGCTGACGGTGCTCAGGGTATTCAAGGCGTACAAGGTCTCCAAGGTGATCGTGGCCCACAAGGCCCACAAGGCCCACGTGGCCCATCCGGTGTTGCTACTGCTGCCGCTAGCTACTCAGGTGTTTCTCTTACAGAAACGTATGATGCTGCTAGCAACCTCAACTTCTTCGTAGAAGATGACGGCAACGAAGATGAGTCTTACCTCCGGGTTAGCCTCTTCGACACTGACCTAACGGCGTTCAACAACGTCTTCCAGGTCAATGCCAACCAGTTGGGCGTAATGCAAACCATCGAGTATGTAGACGGAGACGCGATCATTCGCTTCTTCAACATGAACGGTGAAATAGTTGATGCTGATACTCTTGCACGGATTACGGTACTCGTATTCTAAACAAGAGGCTAGCTTCGGCTAAGTTCCCAAAGACGGAAAACCGTATCGCTCTTGTAGCGGTACGGTTTTCCTCTTTTAGGGTATCCACCAAAACACCGATTGGCTACATCTACCTAGCAAAGGAGACCCGATGACCGGGCCGCCAGAGCGGAGTCCCCGTTCGGGTGCAATACAACGTACCAATTAGAATCAGGTTTGAGTAAGTCACGCTAAGCAAAAGCCGGAACGTTTTCCCTTAACCACGAAATTAATTTCGAGACCACCCACCAAAAGACCACCAGAACGCATCCCTATACCAAACAACTCCAATACCATGTCTT
>CALEDI010000077.1 GCA_937949535.1 uncultured Lewinella sp.
CGGACTACGCTGCGCTGCGTCCGGGGATATCCGAAGGGGATCCGCTACGCGGAAACTGGGCGAGGCAGCTCGCTCCGCTCGTTCCCTCTCCTCGGGAGAGGGATTACGGGCCACCACAAACTCCGGATTACTAGCCACCAACTTCTTCTCCACCGCCAGCTCCGGTAGCTTGTTCCCGATGCGGAGTTCGTTCTTACTGATGAGCGTAGAGGCGACGTCGAGAATTTCCTGTCGGCTGCGGTAATTTTCGGTCAGCGTCACCAGTTTCACATCGTCGTACCGCTGGAAGAAGTCGGTCATGGAGCGCAGGCGCGCGCCCTGAAACTCGTAGATCGCTTGGTCGTCGTCTCCGACGATGAAGATGTTCGGCCGCTCCCAATACTCGACCAAACTGCGGACAATCGCGTCTTGCGAACCGTTCGTGTCCTGAAACTCGTCCACCAGCACGTATTGGTAACGCTCTTGGTAAGCCCGCAACAAACTGGGGAAATCGTTGAAGGCGCGCAGTACCCACCCGATCATGTCGCCGTAGTCGTAGCGGCGCTCTTTACGCAGCTCGTCTTGGTAGGCGGGGAAGAGCGCCGTGGCCGCCCGAAGGCGTTCCATACGCAGAACTTCTTCATCGACCTTGCCTTGCCTAGGAGTACCAGCGGCTTTGCCTTTGTACTTCTTTTTATAGACAAAATCGGGGTGCGTCGGTAGGTCCGCTACGTAGCGGTCTATCTTCTGCTCCATGTCGTCCAGCTCCCAGTTTTCGGCCTTGATGGCGGAGAAGAGGTGTTTCAGGTGCGGTTCGTAAAAGTAGGGTGTGTGGTAGCCCTGCCGCAGGGGCGTGTCTTGTTCCAACCCATCCAGCAAACTGCGGATGATACGGATTTGCTCTAGCTCGCCGAGCGGCTCCAAGTCCGGCTTACCGAAGTACTGAAGATTCTGCTGGATGAGGTTGCTGCAAAAACCATGAAAGGTATAAATTCCGATCCGGTGGGCCTCCGGCCCAATAAACTTCAGCAGCCGCTCCCGCATCGCCTTCACCCCCGCCTCCGTGAAGGTGAGGCACAGGATGTTGTGCGCGCCCGTATCCGTCTCGCTCAGGATGTTCCCGATGCGGGCGGCCAGCAGGTGGGTCTTGCCCGTTCCCGGCCCAGCCAGTACCATCACTGGCCCGTCGATTTTTTCCACGGCGGCGCGTTGCGCCGGGTTTAGGCGGTCTAGCTCGGTTTGGAAGTGGTGGTTGTGTTGGTTGGCGGTTGGATGCAAGGGGGTGGGGGGAGTTGAAAGGGGAAGATAGGGGAAAGTTTTTTCTGATAGCACTCCCACAAAACAAAAACGCCACCTCCCAAACAAATGGAAAGTGGCGTAATCTGAAGTGGGCAGTGAGGGGCTCGAACCCCCGACCCCCTCGGTGTAAACGAGGTGCTCTAAACCAACTGAGCTAACCGCCCTTCTTTAAGGGACCGCAAAGATAACCACTCCCCTTTCACTCTTGCAAGCATTACACGAAAAAAAGTTGAAGCTTATTTTGCACCCTGTACCGCAAACAGTTCAACCCAGACGTTTAGTTGCAAACCGCACATTCCCCACAACACGGCTTTCTTCATGCACCACCACTACCTCCTCAACAAGCCCCATTCCCACCTCTCCCAGTTCACCAACCAGCACACTACCCGCCGCAACAAAAAAATGCTGGGAAGATTGCACGATTTCGCGCCAGGAACCATGAGCATTGGCCGACTAGACGAAAACTCCGAAGGCCTACTGCTCCTTACTACCGACGGCAAAGTCAGTGCCGCCATAAACGGTAAAAAGGTAGAAAAAGAATACTACGCCCAAGTGCTCGGCGAGGTCACTCCCGCCGCCATCGAGCAACTGAACGCGGGCGTAGAGATCGGTTTCAACGGCCAACGCTACCAGACTTTACCGTGTACCTCTCGCTTACTTGACCCTAGGCCCGAGTTCTCCTTCCCGCCCCGCCGCGTGCACCACCCTAGCCACGGCCCAACAAGCTGGGTATCTGTAACCCTCCGCGAAGGAAAGTACCGGCAAGTGCGTAAAATGTGCGCAGCGGTTGGCCACCCCGTCATCCGGCTCATTAGGGTTCGGATTGGTAAAATCACGCTAGGCGACCTTGGAGCGGGGGAAGTAATTGAGGTGGCGGAGCTTGAATATTGATAGGCCAGACAGCCTGAAACCAGAAATCAGGAACTGTAAGCACAGTCCCTGATTCCTAATCACTGGTTTCTAAAGTCTACCTTACCCCCAGCCCAAAGGCCGAAGTTCTTCCCGTCGTCGCGCCAATTCGGCATCAATCTCAGCCTTCTTGGCTGCGATGTCTGCCGTCGTTTGGTGGACACCGATTTCGGTGTGTTTCCGCAAGCGGTTCTTCACCTCCTCTGTTCGGGTGGTTACGCTCTCCTTGGTTGCCATAGCGTATACGTGCTCATGCTCGTGCAGGAGGTGGTCATATGGACTAGACGGGGAGATCAGCTTCGTGATGATCGGGGCCGTTTCGATGGTCACGAAGAGCAGGGTAATGAAGATACTGGCCAGTAAAATGGCCTCGCTGTTTTCGCCCAAGCGGTGCAGAGCTTCAATGCGGGCGGCCATGCCGCCGAAGGCTCCGCGCTCCAGCTCGCTAACTTCGGTCGCCATTTCTGAGCGGAGATCGTTAGCTTCCTCTCGTTTGGCGTCGATCTCTGGCTGTAACGTGGCTAGGGTAGCGTTCAACTCGTCTTGTGCTTGGTCGGCGGTTGCCATTTTAGCGCGGTAGATCGGGCCCATGTTCCGGACGCCGGAACCTCCCGAGCCGTCGGCTTCAGCGAGGGCCGCAGCGGCGGCTGCATCTCGGGCGGCGGTCTTCGCGTCAATCTCGGCTTGCAAGCTAGCGGTTTCGCGCTCGTTATCTGCCAAACGACCGGTAAAACGAGCCCCC
>CALEDI010000078.1 GCA_937949535.1 uncultured Lewinella sp.
TAATCTGCCTATAAATTAGTCCGCCGACTATTATCAAAACGCGCAGCGTTTTTATAAGCCCCTCCCCCGTGGGGTAGGGGTTTGGGGAGGGGGTGCGCGCGGAGACAATTCATTACAGATTACACACCCTAGGCTTAAACCAAGTCCTCGTCTCGGTAAAGCCGCTGAGGTGCCCGCTCTAACCTTTTGCCACGTGCATCATGCCGAGCTTCGTGGTTAGGAATAGCCGGCAGGGCATTGGCGGCGTAGCGGTAGTGCTTGCCGGTCTGGTCTAAGACGCATTCTCCGTTGCGGAAGATGTCAGTTTTGATGAACTGGGCCGAGCTGAAGTCGGTCCGGAATTCTACGCGGTAATAATCAGTGTTCACGCCGTCGTCTGCGAGCACTTCAAAATTATGGATGCCAACGAACCAGTTGAACTGCTTACTGACGCGGCGACCGCTGAAGTAGACGGTTTCTATGCCCGTCCACATATTGTTATGGGTTTCGATGATGTTGTTGCCGATACTGATGCTTGCGATTTTCATAGCTGTGTGTTTTGATTCGTTGGTACTAAAGTCGGTCAGGAGTTGGTCCTGGAAAAATTCCTTCGATGAAACCAAGGCCGTTTTCGATGAAAGACATGAACTCGTTTGGAACCTATTGATAGGGCCTTGCGGTAGGTTCGCCATCTAAAAGATACTTGAAACCGAACTTTGAGGGGCAGGCGTGGCTACTAACTTTCCTTGCACCTGCGGCCGCGCCCTAAAAATCATTTCTGGGTAAACATCTTAATCCCGTGCCAAACTGCTACATTTAGCCCCGTTGGCAATGCCTATCTTTACCACACTAACCAAAACGTCCGGTAAATCTATGATCCGTATCACCTCCACCTTATTGTTTTGCTTCGTTGCCATTTCATTATGCGCCCAGTCAGCTGCCGAACCACCGGCTGATTTCTTGCGCAGCATTGGTAAGCTTTACGTTGTGGTGGCCGTGATTGTTGTAGTGTTTCTCGGCATTATCTTTTACTTGTGGCGACTGGATCGCCGCATGACTGATTTAGAAAACCAAATTGATGATCATGCCTAAAAATGTATCTTTTCTTGACAGCGTAAACCGGTATTTTGATGCCGCCGCGCCCCACACTGGCCTAGATGAGGGCCTACTGAAGCAAATCAAAGTCTGTAACGGTGTTTACCAGATTCACTTTCCCGTGAAAATTGACGGCAAGGTGGAAGTACTGGAGGCCTACCGCGCCCAGCACAGCCACCACCGGAGCCCAACCAAGGGCGGTATCCGCTACTCCAACCACGTTAACCAAGACGAAGTAGTAGCCCTAGCCACGCTGATGTCTTACAAATGTGCCATCGTAGACGTACCCTTCGGCGGCGCCAAAGGCGGCGTAAAAATCAACCCTTGGGAGTATAGCGAAGGCGATCTGGAGAAGATCACTCGCCGCTACACCACCGAGCTGATCCGCCGCAAATTCATCGGCCCTGCCGTAGACGTTCCCGCACCCGACTACGGAACCGGTAGCCGCGAAATGGCCTGGATATACGATACTTACCGCTCCTTCCACCCAGACGACATCAACGCGGCCGGTTGCGTAACCGGTAAGCCCGTAAACCAAAACGGTGTACGCGGCCGCACGGAAGCTACCGGCCGGGGCGTGTTCTACGGCATCCGCGAAGCCTGCAACAATAAAGACCTAATGGATAAGCTCGGCCTGAAGATGGGCATTGAGGGCAAAACCATGGTCATTCAGGGCCTCGGCAACGTAGGCTCTCACACCGCAACGATCAGCCAAGACGAGGGCAACGTCAAAATTGTAGGCGTCTCCGAAGTAGAAGGCGCCATCTACAACCCCGATGGTATCGACATCCACGCCCTACTGCGCCACCGCGCCCACCACGGCAGCATCCTGAGCTACCCCGACGCCCAGATTTACGGCAAAGACAAACGCCGCGCCGTTATGGAGTTTGAGTGTGACATCCTCGTACCCGCCGCCCTCGAAAACCAAATCGATGCCGACAACGCACCGAAGGTGAAAGCCAAAATCATCGCCGAAGCAGCCAACGGGCCCGTAACAGCCGACGGTGCCGAAATACTCGCCGAACGAGGCATCGTTGTTATACCAGATATCTACCTCAACGCCGGAGGTGTGACGGTGAGCTACTTCGAATGGCTCAAAAACCTCAGCCACATGCGTTTTGGTCGCCTCGAAAAACGCTTCGACGAGCGCGCCTACCGCCGCATCGTAGAGCAAATCGAGACCACTACCGGGAAAACCATCAGCGAAAGAGACCGGGAAATGATCGTGCGCGGAGCCGATGAAGTAGACCTTGTTCGCTCCGGTTTGGAGGAAACCATGATTACTGGCTTCCAACAGGTGTATAAAATGTATGCCGACAACGCCGAGATCAAAGACCTCCGTACTGCTGCTTTCGCGTTGGCAATCAGTAAGATATCAGGAGATTACATCGCACTTGGAATTTGGCCGTAAACCATAATCAGGGAAATTTTATACTTTTTCAAGCGAAATTATGAAATAATAGTTGGTGCGGCTATCTTCGCCGCACCAACTACCTCAACCAAGTTATGTCTGATAAACTAGATAAGATCGATCTTCACATCCTGAAAATTTTGCAGGACAGCAGCAAGATCACCAACCTCGACCTTTCCAAACGGATTGGCCTCAGCCCAGCACCCACCCTAGAACGGGTGAAAAAACTGGAGCAGAACAACGTCATCAACAGCTACCACGCCCAGGTTACGCCCGAAGCAATTGGCCTGATGGTGAAAACCTTCGTCCTCGTTTCCCTCGACTGGCGCAAAAACCAAGCGCGCGAAAACTTCCTCTCCCAAGTAGAAGGTATCGACGAAATCACCGAATGCTACATCATCACTGGTGAAGCAGATTTCCTGATCAAGATTGTCTGCAAAGACATCCCTACCTACGAGCGGCTCTTGTTCAAGACGCTCCAACAAATCGACGAAATCGAACGGCTGAAAACCTTGATGACGCTTTCGACGGTCAAGGACTCAAAGCTGCTTCCCTATGATTATGGAGAGAAGGCTTCTTGAGGAGTCAGATAGTCAAAAAGTCAGATAGTCAAATAGTGGGTTCCGCTGTTTGGCTATTTTTTTAAATTGCATTTAATGGGACTTGATTCTGTAGAGATGGTAATAGAGGTGGAAGACAGGTTTGGTATTCGGATACCTGATGCTGAAGCTGAAAAGATAGTTACCGTTGGGGATTTGTACCAGGTCGTGTTGTCACTGATTGCTTCGTCATCTGGTTTGAAGTGTAAAACGCAACATGTGTTTTACAGGCTGCGCAAGTCTTTACCCTTTCACTTGAGAGAAGGTTTGAAGCCAGAAACTGAACTGGACCGCATACTCCCCAAAGAAAATATTCAAGCGACTTACTCAAGTTTGCAAAAGCAAATCGGTCTTCAGTTGCCTTCATTAGTTACACCTGCGTGGTATTCTTATATGGTCATCTTTACAGTGATAACTTTGATCGGACTATGCTTTTACGGCGCTTTTCAAGACTTGTTAATTGTTTTTGTGGGGTCAGTGATGTTGCTAGCTTTCTCTATTCGCCTTTTTGATCGATTACATGGAGAGTTTGCTACAGAGTTATCTGGAAGTAATGTTCGAGACCTCGTTGTTTCGATTGTCGCAAAGAACTACCACAATGTTTTGCCGCCTTACCATAACGAGAATGAGATTCTTGATGTCTTGAAAGTGACGGTGGTAGATACACTTGGAGTAGATTTATCCGATGTAACCCTAGACGCTAGATTTAGTCAAGACCTAGGAATGGATTGAGCATGAACCCTCAGCGCTCAAACATTACCCCAACCCACGAACAAATGCCCAAAGCACTAACCGTCGGCATCGTCCAACAATCAAACACCGGCGATAGGGCCGACAATCTTGCTAGATCTGCCGAAGCGGCCCGCAAATGCAAGGCCGAGGGAGCGCAACTAATCGTGTTCCAAGAGCTGCATACCGGCCTGTACTTCTGCCAAACGGAAAATACCGAGGTTTTTGACGAGGCGGAAACGATCCCCGGCCCGAGTACTGAATATTTTGGAGCTTTGGCCCGCGAGTTGGATTGTGTGTTGGTGCTTTCGCTCTTTGAAGCGCGCGCGCCGGGGCTGTACCACAACACCGCCGTTGTGGTTGAGCGCGACGGCAGCATTGTGGGCACGTACCGGAAGATGCACATACCGGATGATCCGGCTTACTACGAGAAGTTTTACTTCACGCCGGGAGATACGGGTTTTACCCCGATCCAGACGAGCGTTGGCGCGTTGGGCGTGCTGGTTTGTTGGGACCAGTGGTTCCCCGAAGCGGCCCGCCTGATGGCGCTCGCCGGGGCGGAAATACTTATTTACCCTACGGCCATCGGTTATGAAACAACTGACGATAAGGAGGAGCAGGCTCGGCAGCGGGATGCATGGTTGGTTTCACAGCGCGCTCATGCCGTTGCGAACGGGCTGCCGGTAGTCTCCGTCAACCGCACCGGATACGAGCCAGACCCGAGTGGCGTTACGGGCGGTATTCAATTTTGGGGATCTTCCTTTGCCGTTGGCCCGCAGGGCGAGTACCTGTGGCAAGCTCCGCAGGACGAAGAGGCCTCCGCCGTCATTGCCATAGACCGTACCCGCACGGCGGATGTCCGCCGCATTTGGCCCTTCTTCCGAGACCGGCGCATTGATGCTTATGAAGGGCTGACTAAGCGGTACTTGGACTAACGTGAGATTTGGATGCCGGACGCTCAAAGGATCGACTAAAATGCCGTCTACGCCAGGCATTTCAGTCGAACGCTTCGAGGCCCTGAAGCGTCCGCTTATGGGCAAACCTCACGTTAGACTAAGATAAAGACTACCGGGCGAAGTAAACCGTAACCCGGTAC
>CALEDI010000079.1 GCA_937949535.1 uncultured Lewinella sp.
GGTGACAGCGGTAGCAAATGTTAAATATTCAATGTTGAATTGAAAATTTTAAATCCCGAAGGGCTACTCACAGGAGTCCGGCCGCCGCTGCGCCAAGTAAATATCGAACTTGGAGCCTACCGGCACCATTTTCCCTCCGGGTGGTTCGGTACGGATAACGAAGGCTTCGCTGCGGTCGCTGACGTCGCCGTAGATTTCGCCTACCAACAGGTCGGAGGCGTCTAGTTGGAACTCGACCCTGCCGAAGCGCTGGCACTTAAAGTTGGGCACCTTCACCTCGCCGGTTTGGCGGATGGTGACGACAAACTCTAACTCGCTGCCTTGCGGCACCTTAACGCCCGCTTTCAGGTCGGCGTCGGTGATCTTTTGGTCGCCGTAGAAGAAGTGAAGAATGGTGTTCTCTTCCTGCTTTGGGTCGTAGACTTGTTCACGGATTTTAGACCGAATATCTGACTCTTTTATGTTGTTAGTATATTGCGTATAGTCATAGTTGTTTACCAAGCCGGGCAGTTGTATCAGCGGAGCTTCATCACTCAAAACGGTGAGGTAGATGGAGCGGTTTTTCTTTACGCCAGCTCCTGCTTTGGGGTGTTGTAACACGACCAGGCCAGCGGGACGGTTGGGGTCAAAAATACCTTTCTCGAACTTGACGCTCAAGCCCATATCGTCAGCGATGGCCTTGGCTTCGGCCTGGGGCATATGCTTGAAGTTGGGCAGCTCAATGCGCTGCCCATGAGAGGTGTAAAGCCCGAGCCCCGCCTTGAGGGCAAAGAAACAGACCACGAAGAAGAGCATCGCCGCTAGGGCGTTTTTCCAGAAATAACCGGACATGAGCAGCTTGCCGAAGCTTTTCAGCGTGCCGAGCGCGCGGTCTTTAAAGGTGGGCGCATCTGCCGCAGCGGCACCATAGGTGGGTTCGGTTTCTTGTGGTTCTTGAGGTTGGTAGTCCATAGTTTTAGTGTTGGGTGAGGTAGTGGGCGCGGCCGCAGGTGCAATGGGGGCTTTTGAAGGGGCAGGCTCCGCAGAGGAGTTGGCCTCCTTCGGAACGGACAGGATACCGACGGCGGCAGCCGTAGCCGTAGTGACGGCCGCCATCGCGGGAGGCGCAGCTACCGGCAGCGGCGGCGTCTTGGCCGAGTAGCCCCGGTCTCGCCGCGCTTTGCCGTACTCTAGTATTTTGCCGATGAACTCCGCCGGCTGGTAGCCCGCGATGGCGGCTTGGTGGAAGATGGCCGTTGCCGGCGTCATGCCCGGCAGGCTATTGATTTCGATCGGGATGGTCTCCACCCGCCCGTCTTCATGTACCCGGACGAAGGCATCAATCCGGCAATACCCCTCCACGCCGAGGGTGCGGGCGGCGGTTTCCAGATCATTCTTTACCTGTCCGGCTACGTAGTCGTAGCTGTAGTCTTCGGTGCCCAATCGGGCGGGGGTGAGGTTTTGCCCTTCGCCCGCCAAGAATTTTTCTTCTAGGCTGAGCACTTCGCCTCCCGCTAGGGTTTCGCTCGGTTCAAACTGCTCGTAGCGCATCTTGCCGTCTACGCCGTAGTGCGAGAGCATCCCGCCGGTGATCTCTAAGAACTTACCCGCTCCTTCGGCACCGATGGCGGCCTCGAAGAGGATGGTTTGCTTCCCTAGCGGCCACTCGTCTTTGGCGGAGAGCTTCATCTCGCGGCGAGCGTGTTGCTCATCGAGTGTACTCGGCCGGAAGGTGAGGTGGCAGTAGGCGTGTAGCTCGTTGCGCTGCTTGATGAGTTTTACGGCCGAGCTACAGCCATCGTCTACCGGCTTCGCGATGAGTGGGTAGCCGAAGAGGCGCTCTACTTTGTCGTAAAAGGCGTACTCATCGGCGATGAACTCATCGGCCGTGGCGAGCCATTGCTCCGTCACGGTCATGCCCGCTTTGTGGAGGGCGCGGAGGGTCTTGAACTTGTCGATGGTAACCCGACTGCTGGCGATGCCGGAGCCGTTGTAGTAGAGGCCCAACGCTTCTAGTCTGGCCTGTACTTGCCCGTCTTCTCCCGGTCTACCGTGGAGGGCGATGAAGACGCCATCGACGATTTTGGGGAGTTCATCCCAACTCAGCATGCGAGGTTGGAAGACGACGTCTGGGTCGGCGTAACGCTTCGTGATGGAGGCGCAGGCATTGCGGATGTCGGTGATTACTGCGTGCTCGGTGGGCTTGGCTAGCTTGTCCCGGATGTCGTCGGCGTTGTCTTTTAGGAGAAGGTTGATGGGGAGTTGGTGGAGGGCGTAAGACCCCACCCCCGGCCCCTCCCCGGGGGGGAGGGGAGACGAGGCAGGTGTGGTAGCTCGCTCCGTTCGTAATCTCTCCCTCGGCCCCTCTTCTCGGGAGAGGGATTCCAGAAACACCGGTATCGGCCGATAGCCCTCGCTAGAACTCAACTTCTCATAAACGTTCCGCCCGGACTCTACTGAGATGTGGCGCTCAAAGCTGGGCCCGCCGAGGATGACGCCGATGCGCTCTTTCTTGGCAGCGGAGCCGCGCTTTGCGTCTAGGGCTTCGTCTAGAGAAGTACCGAGGTCGTTGGCTACTTCCATTGCTTCAACACCTTCGCTTTGCATCCCGCGTTCGCGCAAACTCTGCCGAATAATGAAGGTCAGGAACTGGCTTGGGTTGAGGCCGATCTCGGCCGCTTGGTGGAAGAAGAAGCTGCTCGGCATCATGCCCGAGGTGGTGTTCGGGTCGTTGAGGAAGATGTCGCCGCTGGGCGTGTGGAAGCCGTCGATGCGGGCGTAGACGTGGAAGCCAAGTTCGGTGAACAGCCGCTCACATTCGGCCCGGATGGCCTGGATGCGCTCGGTCGGTAGCTCGATGGGCGTGATCTTGCGGCTGCGCCCCGGCATGTATTTGCTGCGGTAGTCGAAGAGGTCGCTGCTCGGCTTCACGATCTCGGTAGGTGGTAGGGCGACTACGCCGCCATCTTCGGTCCTGACGACGATGGTGGAGAATTCCTTGCCGGTGATGAAGGCTTCTACGATTACTCGGAGTTCGGTTTGGTGGCCGGTGAAGGTGAGGACATCCCCCCTTCTCCTTCCCCGGACTTCGTCCGGGGTTATCCGAGGGGTAATCGCTCCGCGATAGCCGTCGTTGGAGGTGTGGGAGGTGTCTTCGCCCCGGACTTCGTCCGGGGTTATCCGAGGGGTAATCGCTCCGCGATAGCCGTCGTCGGAGGCGTCGGAGGTGTGGGAGGTGTGGGAGGTGTTGGAGGCGTTACTGCCTGTGTCACGCTCCGACGTCTCCCCTCCCCCCCGGGGAGGGGCCGGGGGTGGGGTCTTTGCCGCCTCTTCGAGATAAGCATGTAGCTCATCCGGTGTATATAAGGTCATGAGGTGGTCGCCGTTTTGGGCGTCCATCGGGAAGGCGATGCCGTCGCGGAGGTCGGAGAGTTGGCGGACGTATTCGAGGCGTTCGTATTCGTCGCGGGCGGCGTACTCGTTGATCGGCAAGACTTCGCGGAAGAAGGCGGCGTTGACGGCGCGCTCGAAGGCTTCCAGTCCTTCGTTTTCCTTAATGATGGCCACGCCGATGGAGCTTCCTTGCCGTGCGGGCCGGATGACCATTGGCCAGCCGATCTCTTTTTCGCAAGCCGCGAAGTGTTCTTCTACGCGCTTACCGTCGAAGTCGCCTTTCTCGATCACGAGTAGGGCGGGGGAGGGGAAGCCTTTGGCTTCCATGAGCTGTTTCTGGATGGCTTTGTCCATCCCGATTTCGCTGGCCGCAACGCCGGAGCCGGTGTAGGGGATGCCTGCGTATTCTAGCTCGCGTTGTAGTTGGCCGTCTTCGCCGTACTCGCCGTGGAGGGCGAGGAAGGCGACGTCGATCAGTTCAGGCAGCTCGTGGCGACGGATGCGACGGCCGACTTTGCGGCTCATCGCTTCCAATTCCAACTCGCCCAGCGGGCCGAGGCTTTCTTGGTAGACTTGGAAGCCGAAGGCAGACTTCGGCGCGTCCTCAATGGGGGGGAAGAAATCGCGGATGGTGCCTCGGTAGAGGTATTGCCAGTCGAGCAAATGCCACTTTCGGAGGCTGTCCACGAAGATGGGGACGGGCTCGAAGAGCTCTTTGTCGAGATTGTCGTAGACGGTCCGGCCGCCAGCGAAGGAGATTTCGCGTTCGCGGCTGGGGCCGCCGAAGAAGATTCCTACTTTGATCCGCATGCGTTGGTTTTGAGCGGGGCGGTCGTTCTAGGCGGTTTTTAGGGCTTATTCGGCCCCAGCCTCGAACGATCGCTCCAAGGGTCCGGGTGATTTGAAGCCCGGTGCTTGTAATGCTTGGGCGAAGGTAGGGAGATTGGGGGAAACTGAACGTCAGGGTTAGAATTTGCGGGGAGTGAGGGAGAATTTGTAAGACAAGGGCAAAATCAAATCACCGCTTTAAATTTGTCGAAATTTAGACAGATTTAAAGTTGAACTTTAAATCTGTCTAAATTTCGACAGATTTAAAGTGTCTTTATTTCATGCTTATAGCCGGTAAAAACCAGCCTGATCTACGCAGGAGACGAGGAACATCTCTTTAGCCGGTCGGACCTAGTTAACTGGCGAAACATGGAATGGAAGAAGTAAACACTCCCTAGTCTTCATTCCTACAAGATACCTCGTTAAAACGATACCTTA
>CALEDI010000080.1 GCA_937949535.1 uncultured Lewinella sp.
TCACGGGTTTTTACCACCAAAACGCGAAGCGTTTCCCTTAAAAGCCCCTCTCCGCCGAGCCGGAGGCGAGGCTTGTTGGAGAGGGGGTGGGGTGAGGTGACTACGACCAAACTCGACAGGCGAACTTTTTCGCCACGTAAAGAACTCGTAATTCATAGGGTACAAGATATTCATGTGGGACTAAACATGTACCCAGTTCTATGAGCGAAAAAGAATTCGACTGGCGAGTTTCTTGGTAACTCGCCAGTCGAATTCTTTTTTGTCGCTGCTTTGAAGGAGGGATTTGGTTATTAGAACCAGTATTTGTCTCTTGATAAGATCGACGCTAATTCTACAACAAAAAAGTTCGCCTGTCGAGTTTGGAGAAGTTCACCAAACATTCTTATCACCCTACATCCGAGGTGTAAAATCGTGAACGGCTGCATCTCCTTATACCCCCCCAAGGCAAGCCCCCCACTCCGTTTTTGCCACACAGTCCCTAACTTTAGCACCTTTGAGAAGCCTATTGTACCATGCTAAAAGTCGTAAACTCCATATTTCGTACCTACATCGGCCGTTACGGCCGGGAGCTACAGATGCATTACGATGCCCCCTGGGCACTACAAAAAGAAGTGCTAGAAGGCATCCTGAAAGCCAATCGCAGCACCGCCTTCGGCCGCGAGCACGATTTCTACGAACTCATCAAACACCCCGAACAGTTCGCCCTGCGCGTCCCCGTCCGCACCTACGAGCAACACCTGCCCTACCTCCAGCGGATGTTGGACGGCGAAACCCGCGTCCTCACCCACGAAAAGGCCGACTACGTCTCGACCACCAGCGGAACTACCGGCGCAACCAAGTACCTCCCCCTCTCCCACAACGCCATCCGAGACATCCACCTCAAGGGAAGCTGGATGAGCCTCGCTTGCCTCTACGCCAAAGACCCCGAAGTACAGGTCTTCGGCAGCAAGAACCTCCTTATCGGCGGTTCATTGAAAGGCTTGCACCCCACGATGGGGTTGCCGCAGGGCGACATCTCGGCGGTCATCATCAACTCCATTCCGCGCATCATGCGCGGCTTCTACATCCCCGACATCGACCTAGCCACGGCGGTAAATTACGAAGAGAAGATCGAGAAAATTGCCCAGCTGGCAGCCCATGAACCGGGCATCACGGTGCTGGGCGGCGTCCCGACCTGGAACCTACCCCTCTACCGCCGCATACTGGAAATCCATGGCGGAGACAATATGCTCGATGTCTGGCCCGAGGCGCGGGTCTTCAAGCACGGCGGCGTCAACTTCGCGCCCTACCGCGCCCAGTTTGAGGAACTCTTCCCCCGCGAAGACTTCATCTTTCAGGAAATCTACAACGCAACGGAGGGCTTCTTCGGCGTTCAGGACAAAGACGACCTGCGCACCATGCTCCTGCTACTCAACGCTGGGGTTTACTACGAGTTTGTCCGTTGGGAAGACTACCAACAGGGCGAGTTTGGCGGAGCGGTAAGTTTAGAAGGCGTCACGACCAACGAAACCTACGTGATGCTCATCACTACTGTTGCGGGCCTGTACCGCTACCCGATGGGGGATTTGCTCCAGTTTACCGAAACCGATCCGTACCGGATCAAAATTCTTGGCCGCACCCAAGAGTTCATCAATGCCTTCGGCGAAGACCTGCTTCGCTCCGAAGCGGAAGGGGCCTTGCAGTCGGCTTGTGTGCAAACAGGAGCGGTGGTTCAAGAGTTTACCGTTGCGCCGGTCTACATCAACCTAGCGGGCAGTGGCTGCCACCATTGGGTCATTGAATTCCAGCACCCACCCCAAGACCTCAATTTGTTCGGCCGCGTGCTAGACGAAGCCCTCATAGAGGCCAACTACAACTACGCCGCCAAACGAAGCAACGACTTCGCCATCCGGCAGCAAGAAATCACCCTTGCGCCCAAGGGCTTCTTCCGCGAATGGTTGAAGAGCCGAGGCAAAATGGGTGGGCAACATAAAGTTACGCGGCTGGCCAATCATCGTCGTTATTTGGAGGAGGTTTTGGGGCGGTTGGGGCAGGAATGCTGATTTCGTGCCGGTGTATCCCCGTTTTCTGGCCACCAGCAAGTTCGACTTCCAAAAGCGGGGGACACAGCCAAGGGGCTTTGCTTCTTTGGCCCGTCAAAGAAGGCCCCCGGCAGGGATGCGCGACAAGATGAAACACATGATCGCTACTTAGGCACCGCAGGCCGCATCTCCACCTTGCTAGGCAAGGTCCGGGCGGGCATCCGGAGCAAATCAACCACCATTTGGCCGATGTCTTCGGGCTGAATCTTCCAAGCGTCTTGTTCGCTGGGCGTTCGGCCGTTGAAGTGCGTAGCTACGCTCCCCGGCATGATCGTGGAGACCTTCACGCCTTGGCTCCGAACATCCATCATAACCGCTTGGGTAAAACCAACCAAGCCGAACTTGGAAGCATTGTAGGCGGAGCCCTTCGCAAAAAAGTTCGTCCCGGCTAGGCTGGCGATGGTGAGCAAGTAGCCTTTATTCGCAATCAATTGGTCCAGTCCTGCTTTTACGGAGTTGAAAACGCCCGTCAGGTTGATGTCGATGGTCTCCTGCCATTGCTCAGCGGTCAGGTCTTGGATGGGCGCGAAGTGCCCAATGCCAGCATTAGCGACGACTACATCTACTTTCCCGAAAGCTTCAACGCCCTGAGCGATGGCCTTGCGTTGGCTCTCCATATCGCGTACATCAGCCTCAAGGCCTAGGGCTTTCCCGGGGAGGCCCTTGGCGTTCAGTTCCGCTGCGGCGGCAGTGGCGGCTTGTTGGCTGCGGCTGGTGATGATGGCGTTGGTGCCTTCGGTCATTAGTGATTCGGCAACGGCGAAGCCGATGCCTTTCGTTCCGCCGGTGATGTAGGCGGAGGTGTTGTTAAGGTTATTCATGCTCAGATAACGGCTGCCAAGGGGGGAAGTTTTTAAGGAGTAACTCTAGCTGCTTACCCATCGGAGCAAAACCCTGCCTCAGGTCATATCCAAAATATAATGAACAGTGTTTAAACAAAGGATTCGGCAAAGTTTGGTACAAAAACAAGTACCTAAGGTGTTAAAGTCCGCCTTAGCCAGCATTAAAACACATTATTCTTCAATAAACTCTGCTTATTACTTGATTCTTATGCAAAAAAGTCCCATATTACATTTATAAAGGGTAAAGGCTTTTGCCAAAACCCAAAGATCTATGTGTTCAAGTGTTGTTTATCGCCGTCCCTTCCGACTTACGGAAGGGACGGCTTTTATTTTGCTTCCCCTACCTTGTATAAAGATTTCAGATATGTTGGCGACCCACCCAAGAAAAACCAAGTGATAACGTTTCTTATATCCAATCATGATCGCCACATCCAATTCAAATTATGCTCGCCCTCATCCGGTCAAATTATTTCTTCCTCTTGGTTGCTTTTATGTTCGGCTTACCCTTTGTAGGTAATTCGCAATGCGTAACCCCAGAGCTCATCATGATCAACTCTTGCATTGAGCACCCCAACCCCAACGGAGGCCCGCTTAATGTAGAATCAGAAATCCTCATCATACGGACGGGCTTGGTTCCCGTTGAGGTGAGCACCATCGGGGTCGAAGTTCCTTTTACAGGCCTTGGTCCTGCGAATGCAAACATCGGTACCGACTCCGACGGGAACCAATACAACTGCCCTTTCAAACAGCCTACTGTAACTGCTTTGTCGGGCTGCCCCAACGCCATTCCTGCTGGCCCAAACGACATCATACCGCCAGGAGCCCTAGTCGTCGTCTTCATTACCGGCACTACGGTTACAGAAGACGTGGCGGCGACCGACTTCTCCAACATTTGCCCAGCAGGGCAGCCAGTATACATCCTTCAAAACGACTGCAACCGGACCGCAGGAGCTTTTGCCAATACGTCGGGGCAAGGAGACCCGCTACGTACGGTTGGGGTTTCCTCTCCGTGTGGCACACGCTTGTCTTCCTACAACACCGCAGGCTTAAACCCTGAAAACGGCACTTACTACATCGTCGGGGCCAATGAAATTGGGAACCAAGACTGTGACTTTCCGCCTTTGCCGCTTTCTTGCGCCCCCGTCGACACTACCTTTTACCTCTGTGGTTACGGCGCGGTGATAGACCCGCCTATTTCCGTTGGAGACTTTGTACCCTTTTTCTCGTCAGATGTATTGCTGATCTCCCTGCACAGGTCTCCCGAAGATGCCGAACTTAACGACAACAGCTTATCGTTTTACAGCGGCCCTACTGACCGCCCAGACACCTTATACTCGCGTATTATTTACGGGAGTACCCTCTGCACAACTGTTAGTAGGTTCATCATCGAGTTCCCCGACACAGACACGCCCTTACGGATGGCTTGCGAACTAGTTTCAGGAGCATCGGGCCCAAATGCCGCAGACGGGGAGGCGAACATTCGTTTTGAAACAGGTTTGCGGCCCTTCCAGCTGGCGTATGTGGGCGCGGCCGCAGGTGCAATGCAAGTTAATGGAACATCGGTTGACCTTTCAGGCTTGCCGGGTGGGGAGTACGCATTCGCTTACACCGATGCCAACGGCTGTAGAAGCGATACTTGCCGCCTCAACGTTCCCGTAGTTGACTTTCTGAACATACAGTGCCTCACCCGAAACAACTCCAACGACGCCAACGTCTTAGGCGCAGGGCAGGTCGATATTTCAGGAGGCGAAGCGCCTTTTACCGTCACCCTTACCGATGCGAGCGGCAACAGCAGCACATACCTCGACCGACAGGAAGGAATCACCGTTTTGCCCGGGCTCCCATCGGGGGCTTACAGCGTCTCCGTAGCAGATGCCTCCGGGCAAGTCGAGACTTGCAGCTTCACCATCGTGTCTTTTGCGTGCCCCCTCACCATCCCAGAGATACGGCTGGCCATCGACTGCTCCGAGCCGCCCCAAACCCTCATCCGGCTCACCATCGCAGGTAACGACGGGGCCGTAACGACCGCTTGGTCTGGCGGAAACGGAATCAGCGCTTTTGACGGAATGCAGGAGGCAGGCCCCTTGCCCCCCGGCGTTTACTTCGTCACCGTCGGAGACCAAAGTGCTTGCCCTGCCATTACTGAAGGGCCAATTGTCATCACAGCCCCCGACCCGATTGGTTTCTCCGTAGCGGGAGACTTCCTTTCCTCCCCATGCCAAGACGATGCCCGCATAGACGTAACCCTCAACGGCGGCGGAAACCCTCCCTACGATGTCGTCCTCATCAACTGGAACACCGGCGCGGAGCTAGACCGGGTCGTTGCCCAAACCGCAGGATCAACCGTAAGCTTCCCCGGCCTCGCGGGAGGCGGGACACCAGACTATGGCGTCTATGTCGCAGATGCACTCGGCTGCGAAACCAACCGAACCTTCAACCCCATCGTGGCTTCCCCAGACCCCAACATCATCCTGAACCCTGCCGACCAACAAATCACCCCACCGACTTGTAGCGGAGACAGCACCGGAACCGCCAGCCTCTCGGCCAGCGGCGGCACCGCGCCTTACACCTACCGCTGGACGAGCTACCCCCAGTTGGCAACAGGCCGGGTATTGCCCGACGGCCCAGCTCAAACCGACCTCCCCGCCGGAAACTATTCCCTTGACATCACCGATGCCAACGGTTGTACTGCTGCGGCTTCGTTTGTGGTCTCTGACGGGAGTACGCCTGTAATCGCCTGTGGAGCTACTACCGAAGCAACCTTAGTTCAGGGTGGTTCAGTGTCGTTGGGTTTTAACGATGGGGCCATGCCTTATGTCATAACCCTCATCCGGGGCAACACCTCCCAGTCTTATGCCAACCTGACGGCCTCGCCCGAAACCATCACGGGCCTTGGTGGCGGCAACTACCTCGCTGTTGTAGAAGACAATAATGGTTGTGTGTCTGATACTTGTTCGTTTACCATCACACAGGCGGCCTGCTCCCTTAGCGCAACCGCGATGATTGATACCATCGTTTGCCAGAACATGCCCAGCGGCCGCATCGCCCTAGACGTATCGGGCGGTGCCACACCTTATGTTTTCACTTGGGGGCCGGGCGCAACGGGTAGCGCCAACGAAGTGAGTGTCTCCCTTGAAGGCAATTACTCCGTACGCATCGAAGACGCCAATGGGTGTAGTTTAGATACCATGTTCTTCGTACCCAACTTGATGCGACAAACCCAACTCAACCTAGATACCCCGCCCTACTTGCCCGATTGCCCCGGAGAGGACGTATTGGTCCCGCTTGAGTTTGTAGGCACTGGCCCTTTCAACCTTGAATACATAGTGACCCCAGAAGCAGGCGTTGAACGCTTCCGGACGTTCACCACAAGCCTATCCTTGGACACCTTAATAATACCTGCTACAGATTTTGTTGCCGACAGCCTGAGGGTCTCTAGCCGCTTACTAACAGACCAGTTCTGCGAAAACCTAACCAACCAAACATTTGTGGTTCGTTACAACGCCCCCGATACCATTCGGAGAACCGACGCAACCTGTGCCCCCGGGCCGCTAGAAATCGGTGGTCGCTTCTTCGATGCCCAAAACCCATCGGATACCTTCCTCGTCAACGACGGCAGTGCCTGCGGAGTGATCTACGAAGTCAGTATTGACTTCATGGGCGGAGCGGCCTTGGATACCATTCGGAGAACCGAAGCAACCTGTGCGCCCGGGCCGCTAGAGATCGGTGGCCGCTTCTTCGACGTCCAAAACCCATCGGATACCTTCCTCTTCAACGACGGCAGTGCCTGCGGGGTAATCTACGCCGTTGATATTGACTTCATGACGGGGGAAGCCTTAGACACCACCCTAGTCCAGGTTTGCGCCGCAACCCCTTACGTCGAGAATGGTGAAGTCTTTGATGCGAACCGCCCCGAAGGGGAGGTCCGTTACGTCCGGCCCGGTTTGTGCGACAGCGTCATTTATGTCCGGTTAGACGTACTGCCGGAGTTCATCGGTAGTTACTCGGAGAATGCGTGTGCGGGAGACACCATTTTTTACGCAGATCGTTTCTTCACCGCCGAAAACACGAGCGGCCTCGCCCGCCTACCGGGCATGGCCGCGACGGGCTGCGACTCCCTCGTTTTCGTGAATACGTCGTTTCGGCGAACGGGAGAAGTCCGTCTTTTCGGAGATTTCGACATCTGCCCCGGCGAACCGATTGAGCTGCGCTTCACCTACGACGGGCCGGGTGGTATTGATGTTCGGATGCGGGACTTGGCGGGCAACATCACCGAGCTACCCAACATCCGGCAAGGCAGTAGGGTCGAGTTGTTCCCTACCGAGTCTACGGGCTACGAACTGCTCAGCGCCCAAGTGGGCGGGTGCTCCGGTGAGGTTGCGGGCACTTCTTCGGTTGTGGTCAGTAATCTTTCTGTTGGGGCCGAGGTATTGCTTGATCCCGGAGACTATTGCCAAGACACCTTGGGCGTAGCCGCCGTGAGCTACTCCGAAGGAACGGGGCCGTACAACATCGCTTGGAGCAACGGCTCCCCAGACAGCATCAACCGGAACCTATTGGCTGGCACCTATCAGGTCTCCGTAACCGATGCTATTGGCTGCACCGTTTCAGCTTCGGTGGTGCTCAATGAACTAAGGCCGCTTACGGCGCGGGTTGCGGGAGTGCCGCCAGCCTGCCCCGGTGAAAACGGAGTTTTAAGGATCGACACAATCTTTGGTGGTGGTGATGGTGGTTACGAGTTCAGCATCGATGACCAACTCTTTCTGCCCATCGATCAGCTTCCGAACATCGAGGTAGAGGTAGGTAACCACCGTGTCGTGTTTCAGGATGCTAACGGCTGCTCTACAACAGTTGATTTTAGCGTTAATGATGCATTGCGGCCAGACTTTAACCTCCCGATGGACACGACGATCTTACTAGGCGACAGCATCTTCCTAGACGGTAGCCTGCTGAACCAAGACACTGCTTGGTGGACGCCGCAGGAGTTCCTCTCTGCGCCCAACGCGGCGGCTACTTGGGCCAGGCCCCTAAGCTCCACTACCTTCACCCTGCACCTGCGGACCCTCGCCCAATGCATCTTCACCCAAGACGTGAACATCAGGGTAGACAGGCGTCTGCCGGTGTTTGCGCCTACGGCCTTCAGCCCGAACGGCGACGGCGTAAACGACCTTTATGTTCTTGGGCTTGGCCGCAGCGTGCGCGCCCTGAAACAGTTCCAGGTTTTCAACCGCTGGGGCAACATAATGTACGAAGGAATTGACGGTTGGGACGGCGAATTTGCTGGTGGCCCAGCCCCCTCTGCGGTGTATGTCTTCTACGCCATCGTTGAAATGGAAGACGGCGGCGAACGGTTCCTGAAGGGAGATTTTGTACTGATGCGGTAGGGCGTTTTATTCCTCTTCCGCAATCAGTTCCTTCGGCAGTCGCTTCTTGGTTTTTGCGCCTAGTTCTCGTAGTTTTTCGGCCCTCCCCACCAGCGTAGCGCCATATTTACCACCGGTAGAGAGCTTGCGCAGGGCGTTGCCGTAGGCGTTTTGCGCTTTATCGAGTTGGCGGCCAACGTCTTTGAGTTCTTTGGTGAAGGCAACGAAGCCGTCGTAGAGCATCCCGCTCTGGCGCGCGATTTCGAGTACGTTTTTCTTCTGGTTTTCCTGTTTCCAGATGAAGCTGACCGTGCGCAAGGTCGCAAGTAGCGTGGAGGGCGTCACGATGACGATGTTCCGCTCCAGTGCCTCTAGGAAAATGCCTTGATCGGTGGCGAGTGCGAGCCCAAAAGCGGGCTCGATGGGGACGAAGAGCAGGAGATAATCTGGGCTACTGATTTGGTAGAGGCGGGTGTAGTTCTTGCCTGCCAAGTCGGCAACGTGTTTCTTTAGGCTGCGCAGGTGGGCAACGGCTTGGGTCTTCCGCTCGGGGTCTTCGGGGGCTAGGGCGCAGTAGCGGTCGTAGGCCGTAAGGGACACTTTGGAATCGATGACGAGGTGTTTGCCTTCGGGCAAGTTGATGACGAAGTCTGGGCGTTTCATCTTTTCTTCTTCGTCTCGGTAACTGCTTTGCGCATCGAAGTGGACGCCTTGTTGGAGGCCGCTGGCCTCCAACAGCGTGAGTAGCTGCCACTCTCCCCAGTCGCCTTGGGTTTTGCTGTTGCCGCGCAGCGCGCCGGCCAAGTTGTTGGCTTCGGTGCTGATCTGGGCGTTGAGTTGCTGGAGGTGTTTGATCTCGTGCCGCAGGGAAATGCGGTCTTTCGTTTCCTCCAGAAAGCGCCGCTCTATTTGTTCTTCAAAGCCCTGAATCCGTTCGCGCAGCGGTTGGAGGATGCTGGTGAGTTGTTCCGCGTTTTGGTGGCTGAAGATTTGACCTTTCTCTTGCAGCAAGCGGTTGGCGGTTTGCTCAAACTGCGCCAAGCCGGTGGCTTGGAGGCGTTGCATCTCTTCTTTGCTGTTGGCCAGTTTGTCTTCGAGGTGCTTTAGGTCGGTTCGGGTAGCGGCGAGTTCGCTGCTTAGGCGGTTTTCGGCGGCGGTTTTCTCCTGGAGGTTCTCGTAGTGGAGGTCCGCTTCGTTGCGGACCTGATCATGGATTTCCCGCCGGATGTAGTCTTTCTCTACGGCAGAGAGCGGAAGGTGGCTGCCGCGTAAGCGCAGCTGCAAGATCAGCCAAGAGATCAACGCACCAAGTAATGCAGAAAGCAAGAGGTATACAGGGATGGACATAGGCGGTAGCAGCAGATGTTTATAATTGGCTGCAACTTACATAAAATGTTTTAAATTTGTTTTTGGCTTGCTTGATTAGTAAGAGCAACCTCGGAAGCATCGTTTGGCAGCTGGCAGAGGCGTAGCCGGAGTGCCGCTACCAAAAGTTCCTCGGAGGTTCAGCAATCAGTATTCAGGCTGCCGCTGCTATACTCAGTCGCCTGAACGCTGGATGCTAAGTAGTTCAACCGAATGTAGAAAAACAAATAACAGTATACCTGCAATCGGTTATGCACACTGCTCCTTCAAACTTCCACGGCACCTGCGGCCGCGCCCAAAAGATGCTCCTACCTACCCTGCTCCAACGATTGCCGCATGAAAACTTGATCGAGATAAGTGGTGAAACAGTATGTGTCAGTAGTGTTTCAGATTTTACAGGCAAAAGTTGACGATTAGGCCTAATGGTCGGGCTTTTTGAGGTAGATAGCCTGCTCTGGTGAAACACTTTAGGTAATAG
>CALEDI010000081.1 GCA_937949535.1 uncultured Lewinella sp.
GCTCAAAGGATCGACTAAAATGCCGTCTACGCCAGGCATTTCAGTCGAACGCTTCGAGGTCTTGAAGCGTACTCAGGACCTCGAAGCGTTTATTTCTGCCTCTGACGAAGTCGAGGTAGAAATAATCCTTTGAGCGTCCGGCGCTGATGGGCAAACCTCACGTTAAAAATAAGGATTCAAAAACGAATATTTGAAACTACCTTCTACATTTTTACACGATTTAGTCCTGACACTTACCAAATCGGAGAAGCGCTACCTCAAGGTGCAAACGGGAGCAGGGAGCAAAGATTACCTCGAATTACTGGACGCACTCTTAGCGCAGAAAACTTACGACGAGGCCAAGCTGATTACCGACAACAAAGATGCCAACTTCGTTAAATACCTAGCGGTAAATAAGCGCTACCTCTACGCGCTAATCTTGCGGCTTCTGGCCCAGTTCAACACCAAATCAATTGAAGACCAAGTACGAGCCAAGGGCCGGGCGGCCAAGGTGTTGATGCGCAAAGGCCTTTTTCAGGCAGCCCGCAAAGAAGTGAAGCAGGCGCAAAAACTAGCTGATAAATACGAGTTTTTTGAGTTGCAAGTAATGCTCTGCGGCCTCCAGAAAAAACTGACCCAGAAACAGAAAACCTTAAAACAAGAGGAGAGCTACACCCGCCAGCTTTTCGAGTTGGAACGGGAAGCCTTGGTACAACTCGCCAACGTAAACGAATACTGGTACCTGGCGCAGCGGGTAGCAAGGATGCAAACCCGGTTTCAGAAAATACAGAACGAAGCGCAGCGGCAGCAGCTTTTGGAACTGGGGCAAACCCCACAATTCCTTAAGCCCGAACTCGCCACCAACTTCCGGAGTAAACTCTACTTCTACCAAGCCAACGCGACCTACCAGTTCATGCAAGGGGAGGTGAAAAAGGCGCATCAGGTCAACGAGCAGTTCTTGAACTTGCTGGAGGCCCACCCCCATTTCCTAGCACTCTACGCAGAGAACTACCTTGCTACCCTCAACAACATGTTGATTGATAGCCTAATCATTAAAGAGTTTGACGCGCTAGAAACAGGTATACAGCGGTTGGAGAAAACGCTGCAACGCCCAGAGTTTCGGCAGATGAAAAACATGGAGTCGCGGGTGTTTCGGCAACGCTATCTTTTGCTCATCAACTGGAGTCTTAGCCAACAGGATTATGCGGGCACGCTACCGTTGGTTCCCGAAATTGAGGCAGGACTAGAACGGTTTGGGCACAAAATTGAGAAGCACCACCGCATCACTTTTTACTACCTGCTGGCCTACCTCCTCTTCCTGAACGGGCGTTACGATGAGGCTCTAGGGTGGGTGAATCGCATCCTGAACGACAACAACGAAGACGTGGTGAAGGAGATTTATTTCTTCGCCCGCACCCTGAATTTGCTGATCCATTTTGAGCTTGGAAACGATGATTTATTGGCGTCTTTGCTGCTGTCAACACCTAAGTATTTACGCTCTCGGCGGCCCATTTACGCTACCGAAAAGGCCTTGTTCCGGTTTTTAGGCAAACTCCTAGCGGCGCCAAATCGAAAGAACAAGCAAGTACTGGTTTCCGGTTTTATGGCGGAGGTGGCGCGGCTTGCGCAGGAGCAACATGAGCGGCGGGTGTTCAACTATTTGGACCTGCGGTTGTGGCGCAACAGCACACGTTTTTGATGCAAGACTGGCCCGTTATTGTAGTTTTCTTGGCGTTCTTGGGCGTAGCGCGGGGGGTGTTTCGTTCAGTACTTTGCGTACTGTTCGCGCTCGTTCTACCGCTCCGTCGTGGTCTCCGTGGATGCAGAGCGTTTTTACTTTTAGGGGGTAGGCTTTGCCGTCGGTGGCAACGACTTGGCCTTTCAACAAATTTTGCACCTGCGTCCGCGCCGCCTCATTACTTACCAGCACGGCTCCGGTTTGCTGGCGCGCACGCAGGTGCAAAGTGGGTTCATAAGCACGGTCTGCGAAGCCCTCGGCCCAGAAATCCAAGCCTTCCGCTTCGGCAAATTCCTTGAGGTAGCCCCTCGGCGACCCGTAAATGATCGGTATTTCCAGCTCCGCCGCCACGATAGCGACCGACTGGGCCGCCGCCGGGTAATCATTGGCGTAGTGGTACAGTGCGCCGTGCGGCTTGAGGTGGTGCAACCTTTCGCCGAGGCTTTCCACCATGCCCTTCAGCGCGCTTACTTGGTACAAAAGCTGGGCGTAGAGCACTTCATCCTCTACCTCCAAACGCTTTCTGCCAAAGTTCTCCCGATCCGCAAACGACGGGTGCGCCCCAATGGCTACCCCGTGCTCTTGCGCCAACTCGATGGTCTTCAGTAGCGTATACGCATCGCCGCCGTGGAAGCCGCAAGCGATGTTACAGCTGTCTAACAACGGCATCAAATCGCGGTCGTTACCAACCGTTTTACCGTACCAACTTTCGCCTAGGTCTGCGTTGAGGTTCATGTGATTTCTTTGGGATAAGTTACGCTTGCCTCCCTCCTTTACTCATCAAAAAGCCCATGCAGCTTAGCCTGTACCTTCTCCACCACCATGCCGAGGTCTTCGGGCTTATTCGCAAAGTCGAGGTTGTCTACATCAATGATGAGGATGTTGCCTTCGCTGTAGGTCTTGATCCAATCTTCGTAGCGGTTATTGAGTTGCTTGAGGTAATCTAGGCTCATGCTGCCTTCATAGTCTCGGCCTCGGTTTTCGATGTGGGCGACTAGGGTTCCGATGCCTGCGCGGAGGTAGATCAGCAGGTCGGGCGGGCTGATGCGCTTCGTCATCTTCTCGAACAGCTCGGTGTAGTTGTTGAAGTCGCGCTCCGTCATCAGGCCCATACCGTGAAGGTTGGGCGCGAAGATGTAGGCGTCTTCGTAGATCGTCCGGTCTTGGATCACGGTGCGCTCGCCTTCCTGAATACCAAGGATTTGGCCGTAGCGGTTGTGGAGGAAGTAGACCTGAAGGTTGAAACTCCAGCGCTTCATGTCGTCGTAAAAATCAGAAAGGTAGGGGTTGTCGTCGGCACTTTCGTAGTGGACGTCCCAGCCGAAGTGCTGGCCGAGTTTGCTGCAAAGCGTAGTCTTTCCCGCGCCGATGTTTCCGGCAATTGCTACGTGCTTGATCTTTTTGGACATGAATATGGTGTGATTCCGGGATGGTTAAATTGAAGTCGGCCAAAGGTAGTAAAACTAGCGGTTAGCAGGCAGAGATTAGAAATTAGGTATGTATAACCGATTGCAGGTCTACTATTATTTGCCCTGCTACTTCGGTTAAGTTGCTCTTTGATGGTTTGGTTGATCTATTGGGGAGCCTGCAATCGGTTATACACACGAAGTTAGCGTTTGACGCTACAGAGGCCAGCAAGTATTGTCTTATTTCGGCCAACAATGTAAACCGCTCAAATGTATAGTCTCACGAACAGTAGAACAGAAAGTGTGCGAATTGCTACCCCTCTAGCTCATTTGATTCTGATTCCTGATGCTTAACTTCTAATTTCTAAGAATGGCTTCCTCCCTCAAAAACCTAAGCACTTACGACGAGTCCAACATCCCCGACGCTGCCGAGATGACCTTTGGCGTCGTCGTTGCCGATTGGAACCGAGACATCACCCACGCCCTCTACAAAGCTTGTATGGAAACCCTGCAAAAGCACGGAGCGAAGACAGAAAACGTTTACGTCGCCCAAGTCCCCGGAGCCTTCGAGCTGCCCACTGGTGCGCGCATCTTAGCAGGGCGCGAAAAGCTAGACGCAGTGATCTGCCTCGGCTGCGTCATCAAAGGCGAAACCCAACACGACGAGTACATCAACAACGCGGTCGCTACCGGACTTATGAACCTAAGCATCTCCACCGGCCGCCCTTTTATCTTTGGCCTCCTCACCCCGAATACCCACGAGCAAGCACTAGACCGCGCCGGTGGCAAACACGGGAACAAAGGCGTAGAAGCCGCCGTTACAGCATTGAGAATGGCCGCACTCAAAAAAGAAAAACCAGAGGGTAAGAAAACCATCGGTTTCGGCAAATAAACTCCGCTATTTGTGATCTTTAAAATCATCACTTCCCGGCTAAAAGCCTTCAAATATGCTTGGGCGGGTTTGGTAGACCTTTTCCTTAACCAAGAGCCCGTCTTGGTGCATATCTGCGCAATCGTTGTCGCGTTGGGCACGGCTTGGTTTCTTGATTTTCCCGCCTGGAAATGGGTCGCGATAGTTGGTTGCATCGGCTTTACCCTAACAAGCGAAGCCCTGAACACTGCGGTAGAATACGTCGTCGATCTCGTCTCGCCCGAGTACCACGTCTTGGCCGAAAAAGCCAAAGACATCGCTGCGGCTGGCGTAATGATCTCGGCCCTAACAGCGGTAATCGTTTTCGGGATACTGCTCTATGACGCTTGGGTGAACTGGTAGGAGCTAACAGTGTACTGACAAAAGCGTTAAACCACAACCCCCAAAAGATCAAAGCAGAGACCGTACATTCACCAACGAAAAACGACCAAATGAAAAAACTACTACTGCTATCCATCACCGCGCTCTTATTCGCCTGCGAAACAGACCCCGCAGAAACCGGCAACCAAGCCGACCTACTGGTCTACAACGCTAAAATCTGGACGGGCAAAGACTGCCCGGGCATCGAGCAAGCAGCAGCCGAAGACTACTGCGCCACCGCAATGCTGATCGGTCAGGGAGGCCGAGTGATGGAAGTCGGGAACGATACTTCTGCTTGGGCGAACGTGATCGGCACCAACACTGAACGGCTCAACGCCAACGGCAACTTCGTGATGCCCGGCTTCGTAGAAGGTCACGCCCACTTCAGCGGGCTGGGCAGCTCCCTACGCAACCTCAACTTCCTCCGCTCCAAAAACTGGGACGAGATCGTGACCATGGTGGCCGAACGAGCAGAAGAAACGCCCGAAGGCGACTGGATCAGCGGCCGGGGCTGGCACCAAGAAAAATGGGACAAACCCCACGACCACTCCGTAGGCGGTTACCCCGTTCATGATGAACTGAGCCGGATGACGCAGCGCCACCCCGTAGTGCTGCGCCACGCCAGCGGCCACGGCTTGTTCGCCAACGCCAAAGCCATGGAAATCGCTGGCGTAAGCCGTGAAACACCAGACCCACGCGGTGGCCGCGTGCTCCGAGACGCGCAAGGAGACCCCACCGGCGTCTTCGAAGAACGCGCCATGGACCTCATCACCGATGCCTACCAAAATTGGATCCAAACCATGACCCCCGAATCCCGAAAGGAAGAGTGGTTGGCAGGCATCAGCGCCGCTCAAGACGAATGCCTGCGCAAGGGCGTCACCAGTTTTCAGGACGCCGGAACGAAGTTCCGAGAAGTAACCTGGTACCGAGAGCTAGACGCCGCCGACAGCCTCCGCCTCAACCTCTGGACGATGCTGCGCCACAGCCACGACGAAATGGCCGCCAACATCCCCGAATACGACCTCCCACACTACGGCAACCGCTTCACCTGCGCGGCCATCAAAACAGAACTCGACGGTGCGCTCGGCTCCTATGGCGCTTGGCTCATTGAGCCTTACTTCGACAATCCCGGCTTCGTAGGGCAGAACACCACCCTGGTCGCAACCGTAGACAGCATCGCGCAACTGGCCGACAAGCACAAGATGCAGCTCTGCGTCCACGCCATCGGCGACAAAGCCAACCAAGAAACCCTGAACCTGATGGCCAAATACGTCACCAAAGACGACGACCGCCGCTGGCGGATCGAGCACAGCCAGCACCTAGCCGTAGCAGACATCCCCCGCTTCGCAGAGCTGGGCGTGATCGCCGCCATGCAGGGCATCCACTGTACCTCCGATGCGCTCTTCGCCGAAAACCGCCTCGGCACCGAACGCGCCAGAACAGGGGCCTACCCCTGGCGAAGCCTACTCGACGCGGGCGCAGTGATCGTTAACGGAACCGATGCGCCCGTTGAAGACGTAGACCCCATCGAAAGCTTCTACGCTACCGTTACCCGAAAACGGGCCGATGGCAAAGCGACTTTCTTCCCCGAGCAAGCCATGACCCGCGAAGAAGGCTTACACAGCTACACCGGCGCGGCGGCCTTCGGCGCTTTCCAAGAAGATAAACTCGGCCAGCTAATCCCTGGCCTGAACGGAGACTTCATCGTATTATCAAAAAACCTGCTCAGTTGCGAAGATGATGACATCATGGATACCGAAGTCATGGAAACCTGGGTAGGCGGGAAGCGTGCGTTTTAACCTCGCTCCAAGCTACAAATCCCGCAAAAACAACCGCAACCGTGCCAAATCCTTAACCCCCGGCTCCGATTCAAACCCACTATTAAGGTCAACCCCCTGCAACTGAACATGCTTAACGGCCTTAACATCGTCGGCATCCAACGGGCCGATGCCGCCCGAGAGTAGGAAAGGGACCAAGCCTTCGTATTCGTCTAGTTTTGCCCAGTCCCATTTTTGCCCAGTTCCGCCTTTTTCGGCGTGCCCTCCGGTATCGAAGATGAAGAGCGGGCAACTGTCGGCGTAGGCATGGGTGGTGCTGAAATCGAAGTCTGGGGTGATGGAAAACGCCTTGATGAGGTGCGCCTTGCGGAGCGTACTGACCGACCAAAGCAACTTGAGCTCACGGCAATACCCAGGGCTTTCGTCTCCGTGGAGCTGTACAAAGTCTAGCTTATAATCGTGTACCGCGTTCAAGATGTGGTCCAACTCCGCATTGACGAACACACCGACTTTCTTGGTGCCGCCGAAGACTTCCTCATTGGCCGTAATCCACTCCGCAAGCTTGGTCTTGCCCACGTAACGTTTCGACTTTTCGTGAAAGATGAAACCGACGTAATCTACGCCAGCAGCCAGCACTTCTTTGATGTTTTCGGGCGCGCGGAGACCGCAGACTTTGGTTTTCATTTTGGGAGGGATTACTTAGTTCTTAGGACGAAGGTGGGCGCGTTCAGCAGTCAGCAAACAGGATTCAGGCCGCTCAATCTAACAGCGACAGCCTGAATCTTGAACGCTGAGTCCTGAATGCTAAACACTAAATGCTCTTAAACAATTGCATTATTGTAAAGGTCTTCAATTTCCCGCACTTTAGCGATGAAATCTGCACAGGCCTGTCCGGGGTTTTCTTGGCGCATGAAGTAGGTCCCGATCAGGAAGCCATCGAAGCCCTCGTAGCGGAGCTTCGCGATGGTTTGTGGGTCTTCGATGCCGCTTTCGCTGATCTTCAGCAGGCTGGGCGGTAGCATCTCGGCTAGGCGAAGGCTGTTCTCGATGCTCACCGTGAAGTCCTTCAGATTGCGGTTGTTTATGCCGACGATGTTGACTTCGGGGCTGATTTTAGCGACTTCTTCTTCGTTGTGGACCTCGCAGAGCACTTCCAAGCCCAGCGCGTTAGCTTCGGCGGCCAGATCATCGAGGTGGCCAGCGGACAGGGAGGCGGCGATGAGGAGGACGGCATCCGCGCCCATGGCGCGGGCCTCATGGAGTTGGTAGGCATCAAGGATGAAATCCTTGCGGATGATGGGTAGGTCTACCGTTCGGCGCACCACGTCGATGTCGTTGGAGCGGGCGCCGAAGAAGTGGATATCGGTCAGGCATGAAATGCCTGCTGCGCCGGCTTCTTGGTAGCCTTTCGTGACCAGTGCCGGGTCGGCACTGATGTTGATGTCCGCCTGGCTCGGAGATTTTCGCTTGAACTCGGAGATGATGCCATAGTCCTTACTCTCTCGGATGGAGGCGGCCAAGCTGCGCCGCTCCAAGCGGTAGCCATAGCTATCTTTTAGCCGTTCAATGGGCGTTTGCTCCTTGCGGCGAGCTATTTCTAATAGTTTATGGTCGTTGATGCGGTCTAGGATGGTCATTGAGGAATAAAGGATGAAGGGGGAAAGGAGTAAAGAGTGGGAGAGGGTAGGCAAAGGTACGTTTTGGGGCGCGGCCGCAGGTGCCGGGGGAGGTTTTTGGGAGTTGGGAGCATACCCTGAGATTAGAGTCAAGTATATACGCATAACTCGCTCAGAGACATTCAACTGCTATACCTTTTTGCTTCAGAAACGCGCACATCACGGAAAATCGAAGAACCGCCAATGTCCGGCTTGGCCAAGACACTGCGGTTCTTCTTCTTCGTTGTATACCATTCAAGATCTATTTATCCCCAAATACGACAGCCTTTAAAAATTTGAAAAAATCTTAATAGGATGCCTTATTTTGAGTCCATAAACCTCATTATTCACTCAAGGATCACCCATTGTTTAAATTTCCCTTCTATTTCAGAAGAGAGCTCCAAGGTTAGAGAACGAAACATATAGATTCCAGCAGCGGCGCTTGTTTCACCTACAGCAAGACAGAGACTTGTATCCTGCTCCGGTCTGAATTCTCCACTATCTTCATTATAAACAAACTTCTGTTGAGATAAATCAATATTACTTTCTACAAGACTTAAGCTCATTCCCTCTGTAGGCCCTCCAGACATTTCTATACAGAAGCCGGCAAACTCAACCGAACAAATCTGAAGTGTTTCTTCATTATAAACAAATTGAACATCACCACCGCTTGCCTTACAAGAATGTGCGTGCAGTTCTTCATTGAAACCATTACCTCGCGTATCAATACAGTATCCTAGTTGATCTTGTTCATCCAGATTGTCTGCAAGATGGATCACTGGTGATGGAGTTTGGATAATGGGGGCGTTTACTATTGTCGTATCCATTACTACTGTAGTATCCTCCGAATCACTTGGCAAGCTAGGTAAATCATCATCGGAAGCACAACTCCAAAAAAAAGCAGTAATAACTATAAGGAACAGAACAGTAACACTTCTTTGAGAAAACCATACTTCTTTGACCTCTTCTTGATTAACTTTCATAATAAATATTTTTTTAAAAATTACACATTATGTTAACAACAGTTGGACTTTACCTTCGCCAAAAGGTTTAATGAACAATTAAAAAAAGCGGCACACAATCGAGTAGGGGAAGGAGTAACCCCAATGCCACTCTTTTATTGTCAAACTGGAGAATTCGCACACTAAGCGTGCAAACAGAACCATCAAGAACGACTATTTAGCCCACTATGATATTCCTGCTTCCAGACAATTTAGTAGCTTCGTGGACCTGGCCGTTGAAAGCTATAATCAACGCTTTCACAATAGCTTGCCTTGTACACCAATAGAATTTGAAGATCGATTCGAACCAATCAATAAAAGCCTTCAAGGCAACCCCGCCGAAGGCACTCAACGCACAAAAAGAAAATTATGTCCAACTACCACATCAAACACCTCGAAGAATATTGGCAGGTGTACCGCAAATCCGTCCGCAACCCAGCAGTTTTCTGGGAGGAAATTGCCGAAGAGCATTTCCTCTGGCGCAAAAAATGGGACGAAGTGCTAAGCTGGGACTTCTCCAAGCCCGAAATCAAGTGGTTCGCCGGGGCGAAACTCAACATCACGGAGAACTGCCTAGACCGCCACCTCGCTACCCGCGCCGATAAAACGGCCATCCTCTTCGAACCCAACGACCCGAAAGAGGAGGCCCAACACATCACTTACCAAGAGTTGCACGCTCGTGTTTGCCGCTTCGCCAACGTACTCGCAGACCAGGGCGTAGGCAAAGGAGACCGCGTCTGCATCTACCTCCCCATGGTCCCCAAGCTAGCGGTCTCCCTACTCGCCTGCGCGCGTTTGGGGGCCGTCCACTCTGTCGTTTTTGCGGGCTTCAGCGCTACCGCCCTCGCTACCCGCATCAACGACTGCAACTGCAAACTGGTGATCTGCTCCGATGGCTCCTACCGGGGCAAGAAAACCATCGACCTGAAAACCATCGTCGATGAAGCTCTCGAACAGTGCCCCGGCGTAGAGACCTCCCTCGTCGTTAAACGAACCGGAGGAGCGGTCGTCATGAAAGACGGCCGAGATAAGTGGCTACAACCTTTACTCGATAAAGCCGCTACTACCCGAGCTGCTACCATCGTTGATGCCGAAGACCCGCTCTTCATCCTCTACACCTCCGGGTCAACCGGCAAGCCCAAAGGAATGGTACACACCACGGGCGGTTACATGGTCTACACGGCCTATACCTTCAAAAATGCCTTCCAGTACCGGGAAGAAGACGTTTACTGGTGTACGGCAGACATTGGCTGGATCACCGGACACAGCTACATCGTTTATGGCCCACTGACCAACGGCGCGACCACCGTCATGTTTGAGGGGGTGCCCTCATACCCCGATTATGGCCGCTTCTGGGAGATCGTCGAAAAACACAAAATCACGCAGTTTTACACCGCCCCGACGGCCATACGCGCCCTAGCCAAGGAGAACCTAGACTTCGTAGAGAACCACGACCTCAGCAGCCTCAAAGTGCTCGGGACGGTAGGCGAACCGATCAATGAAGAAGCTTGGCACTGGTACAACGACCACGTCGGTAAAAAGAAAAGCCCCATCATTGATACCTGGTGGCAAACCGAAACCGGCGGCATCATGATCAGCCCCATCCCGTATTCTACGCCCACGATCCCAACCTTCGCGACCCTCCCGATGCCCGGCATCCAACCGGTATTGATGGATGAGAACGGGAAAGAAATCGAGGGGAACAGCGTTGAAGGGCGCCTCGCCATCAAGTTCCCCTGGCCATCCATCGCCCGAACCATCTACGGAAACCATGAGCGCTACCGGGATACCTACTTCTCTGCTTACCCCGGCAACTACTTCACCGGAGACGGCGCTTTGCGCGATGCCGTGGGCTACTATCGCATCACGGGCCGCGTAGATGATGTCATCATCGTAAGCGGCCACAACCTCGGCACGGCCCCCATCGAGGATGCCATCAACGAGCACCCTGCCGTCGCGGAGAGTGCCATCGTTGGCTTCCCGCACGACATCAAGGGGAACGCGCTCTACGGCTACGTCACGCTCAAGGAAACCGGCGAAACCCGCAACCACGACAACCTGCGTAAGGAGATCAACCAACTCATCACGGACCGCATCGGCCCTATCGCCAAGCTAGATAAAATTCAGTTTACCGAAGGCCTTCCCAAAACCCGTAGTGGGAAGATCATGCGCCGTATCCTCCGTAAGATCGCGGGCAAGGACACCTCCAATCTCGGAGACATCAGCACCTTGCTCAACCCGGAAGTGGTTCAGGACATTATGGACAAATCACTGGCCTAACGAAGCCCTGAAACCTGTGTTTCTTTGCGGGGCATAAAGTTTTAGCGATCAGCGGATAGCATCAAGTACAGTGTAATCTAAATTTCATCGCCTTTTCTGCGGCGTCTTTTATCGGCTGGCTGCGTTGGTAAAATCCTCATTTAGCTACGGCTAAACGCCGGTTTTACCGCCTTGCCAGCCAATAAAATCCACCAGCACAAAAGTC
>CALEDI010000082.1 GCA_937949535.1 uncultured Lewinella sp.
CTCACAGTACGAGGTACATATTTAGTCCTATACAAACCATCTTGCACCCTAGGAATTACGAGTTCTTTACGTGGCGAAAAAGTTCGCCTGTCGAGTTGGGCAGCAGAGTTCATCGGAGGTGTAAAATTACGGGCCTAACTGTTTTCGTAAACTTATGTATATTCCGTAGACTAGAGGTACTCAACTCAATTGCTGTTTCCACACTTGGCCGTTTGGTCTCTGAACCCTGAACGCTGATTTCTAAAGTTCTAGCTTCGTTAATCTACCGGAGAGTCTTTAATCTGTTATGCCTTCGGGAAGGTTAAGCCCCCCGTACTTTCTATCTTTGCCCCACCAACTCCATTGCGCTCAGCAGGCCATGGATTGTTGATCTATTGTATGCTTTGCGGAGCAACGGCCCATTTTGTGCTCATCAAGCGTGCCCTCCCCCCCAACAAACCAACCATGAAGTCTTTACTACAACTATTTGTCGCCTTTGTCCTCATCGTTAGCTTCGCCGCCTGCGGCGGCGATAAAGCCACTACAACTGGTAGCAGCGGTGGGGTTAAAGCAGGCCCCGGAACGATTACCCAGTCAGCGAGCAACACCGTAAAGCTGATGACTTGGCGCTACTTGCCGCAGGATGCACAGGTCATCAGCGACTTTGAGACCAAGTTCGGCGTGAAGGTTGAGGTGGAAGTTCGGCCGATGGTGAAGATCATCGGGGATGCCGTAGATGGTAAACGGATTGACGCCGATGTGCTCATCGTGCCTACCCTCGAAGACGCCGCTAGGCTGAGGGGCTTCAACGCCCTGCAGCCCTTCTTCGTTGAAGCCTTCACCAACGGCAACGTAGGCGACCGCTACCTCGACAACGAAGGCTACTGGGCTGGGCTAACGCGCTGGACGATGGCGACCGTCTACAACCCCAACGCCGTCACCTCTGAGGAAGCGGGCAGCTATAAAGGCATTGTTAAAGCAACTACCCGAAACATCCGCCTAGGCGTAGCGCATCCGGATAGTTCGGGCTTGGCGGGCGTAGTTGCTGGTTTGCACCTCAACCTCAACCCCAGCGCCGCGCAGCTTTGGGCGAAGACGATTTACGAACGCTCCAGCGGCGGCCTACAAGGATCAGACCAAGACCAAATGAACCGCCTCCTAGCGGGCCAAATTGATATGGCCTTCGTGAGCCAAGGCGCAGCGGTGCGGTGGTTCCTGAACGGAAACCCCCAGCACTTTGCGGCAGCAAAAGCTTGGCGTGTACGCTTACCGCATACCGAAGCGACCAACATCAACTTCTTCAACATGACCTGCGTCACGATGCCAGCCAACAGCCCCAACCGCCAACTTGGCCTGCGGCTAATCGACTATTTCTATGACGAAAAGGTACAGGAGGTCCTCACCAGTGCTTGGTTTGAGTACCCCTGTGAGTCCTTCGCCGAAACCGAGGCTTATTTGTATGGCTTCCCAGACAACATCGGCAATAAAATATCTGGCGAAGACATCGATAAAAACCTAGGTAATGCTTGGGCGATCATTAACGATATCGCCGCAGGAAGGGAGTAAAAGCTTATCGTAAAGGGCGCAACATTCGTCATCGTAACTACCCTTCAATACTGTTCCCCCCTTGCCCTTTACCCTCGCCCAGCACCTGCGGCCGCGCCCTAAGACTACGACTAAGCGCACACCAAAAGACCGCACGATTCAGTTCAACGTAAGACACCGTGCCCAAACCTTACTTTTTACGTTTTTCTACTAAATAACAATCTACTCTAATATGCGCATTTTACTTTTTTCAGTTTTTCTTCTCTCCGCCGTCAGCCTCGCTGCCCAGCCCGACCGCTGGCAACAACGGGCCGAATACACGATGGAGATCGACATGAACGTCAAGAAAAACCAGTACGCCGGCACGCAAACCATAAAGTACTACAATAACTCCCCAGATACGCTCCATCAGGTATTTTACCACCTCTACTTCAACGCCTTCCAGCCCGGAAGCATGATGGACGTCCGCAACCAGATGTTGCCCGATGCTGATCGTCGCGTGGGTGACCGCATCACCAACCTCAAGCCCGACGAGGTGGGTTATATCAACCCCAAGGTGCTTAAGTACAACGGTGTCGCGCAGGCGTTTTACGTACAGGGAACCGTGATGGAAGTTCGGTTAGCCCAACCGATCATGCCGGGAACTTCGGCCTCTTTCCAGCTCGAATGGGATGCACAGGTACCCCTACAAATTCGCCGTAGCGGCCGAGACAATGCCGAAGGCATTGAATACAGCATGGCCCAGTGGTTCCCCAAAATGGCTGAGTACGATTACCAAGGCTGGCACGCCGACCCCTACATCGGCCGCGAGTTTTACCACATCTGGAGCGACTTCGACGTCAAGATCACCATCGACCGCGACTACGTGATCGGCGGAACGGGCTATCTCCAGAATGCTCAGGAAATTGGCTACGGCTACGGCCCAGACCCGAGAAAACGCAAGAAAAAAATCACCTACCACTTCAAAGCGCCTAAAGTAGGCGACTTCATGTGGGCCGCAGACCCCGACTACCGCCACACCAGCCTGAAACGGGCCGACGGCACCACGATGCACTTCTTCTACCAAGAAGGCGAAAAAACCACTACCAACTGGGAAAACCTACCCAAGGTGATGGACGAGGCCTTCAACTTCATCAACGCTCATTACGGCCAGTACCCTTACGAGCAGTACAGCTTCATCCAGGGCGGAGACGGCGGCATGGAGTACCCGATGGGTACGCTCATTACCGGAGAGCGGAGCTTCCCGAGTCTGGTCGGGGTATCCGTACACGAACTGATGCACAGCTGGTACCAGCACCTACTAGGAACCAACGAAGCGCTTCACCCCTGGATGGACGAAGGCTTCACCAGTTGGGCTACTGCCGATGTGATGAACCACCTCCGCATGAAAGGCCTCCTCGGTGGAGACGTAGTAGACAACCCCTTCGCCCGCACCTACAACGGCCTGCGCAATTTCCGCACCAGCGGCCGCCAAGAGGCCCTCAGTACGCACTCCGATCATTACGCAACCAACGCCGCCTACGGCGTAGCAGCCTACACCAATGGCGCCGTTTACCAAGAGCAACTTCGCTACATCGTTGGCGAAGATGTACACCAGCGCATCATGCTCCGCTACTTCAACGACTGGGCCTTTAAGCACCCGAACCCCAACGATTTTATCCGTATTGCGGAGAAGGAGTCTGGCTTCGAGCTTGATTGGTACAATGAGTACTTCATTAACTCCGTCAACTACGCCGACTACGCGGTAAAAAGCGTAAACGAAGGCAAAGGCAAAACCACTAAGGTTGAGCTGGAGAAGATCGGGCGTATGCCGATGCCGCTCGAAATACTGGTCACGATGAAAAACGGTGATGAGAAGTGGTACTACATCGCGCCCCAAATCATGCGCGGCACCAAGCAGCGACCAGGATACGCTGCCAACTGGAAGGTCCTCCAAGATTGGGGCTGGGTTTACCCAACCTACATCTTCACGGTGGATGCGCCGAAAGACGACGTAAAGTCGGTCATGCTCAACCCTACCGGCCGTATGTTTGAAGACAATATGGAGAACAATACTTGGAAGTATTAGCGTCTGGTCGTCAGATAGGCCAGTAGTCTGGTAGTCGCTGCCGCACGGGGATGTCTCGTGCGGCAGTTGCTGTTTATTACGTAGCGCTTCGATGGAGGCTAAGGAATATACATAAGTTGACATGACCACAAAACCCCACCCCCAGCCCCTACCCCATTGGGGAGGGGAGCAAAACCGCTGCGGCTGCCGCCTTCGCTAAATCGTTGGTAACTGCTGTTGTTATCCTTTAGAGACAAATTTGGGCCGTTACGACCAATTTCGCCCAAAAACGCATTGCGTTTTCACAAGCTCCCTCCCTCACGGGCAGGGTTGGGGTGGGGTTTCAGCACTCAACTGCCCCATGTAAACTTATGTATACCCCGTAGACTTGTAATCCGACTATATGCTAGGTCGGACTACAAGTCCTTCACCGATCAAAAAACATTAACCCAAGAAGCAACGTTTCTCCCCGCCACGGTATCAAACCCACGAAGAGCACGTTTACACCAACCAAGGTCTTTTGAGAGATCATCGCCATTCATGCATGAAGTTATTACTGCTGACCAAGAAGTTTCCCTACCCGCTAAAAGACGGCGAGAGCCAAGCCATCCACGGTTTGAGCAAGAGCCTAAGCGAGCTGGGCTGTGAGGTCAGTCTGCTGGCAATGAACACCCGTAAGCACTTCTTCGCCGGTACGGAGCTGCCCGAAGCGATGGCCCACTACCGCGAGGTACGGACCGTCAATGTAGACAACACCATCAGCCCTTTCGATGCCTTCGGCAACTTGGTGCGCGGCACGTCTTACCACATCAGCCGGTTCGATATACCGGAGTACCACGCCGCGCTGGCCAAATGGTTGGCGGAGGAAGCCTTCGAGGTTGTCCAGTTAGAGACCCTCTACCTTTCGCCCTACGTGCCTACCATCCGTCGTCATTCTTCGGCGCAGGTCGTGATGCGGAGCCACAACGTAGAGCATGAAATCTGGGAACGGTGCAGCGCCAACATCAGCTTCGCCCCCAAACGCTGGTACCTGCGCCACCTAACGCGCCAGCTCAAAGACTACGAAACCGCCCAACTAAACCAGTACGACTTGCTGCTGCCCATCACGGAGCGCGACGGCAAACGTTTCGAGCGTATGGGCTTCCGGGGCGAGCGCCACATTCTCCCCATCGGCCTGGATACCGTCTGCGGAGAGCCGACCTACGAGAGCTTCCGAAAAGCGCCTAACCTGCACTTCATCGGTTCGTTAGACTGGCTGCCCAATCTGGAAGGTTTGCAGTGGTTCCTCAACGATGTTTGGCCGGAGATGCACCGCCGTTTCCCCGAGATCGAGTTCCACATCGCTGGCCGGAACATGCCGGAGAGCTTGCAGCAACTGCGGATGAAGAACGTCGTTGTCCACGGCGAAGTAGACTGCTCCTGCACCTTCGTTTCTGCGCACAGTATCAGCATCGTGCCGCTGCTGAGCGGCGGCGGGATGCGGGCCAAAATCTTGGAAGCGATGTCTTTGGGCCGGGTCGTGATTTCCTCCTCCATCGGCCTAGAGGGCATTTCGGCGAAGCACCGCCGCGACCTCTTCGTGGCCGATACGCCCGCCCAGTTTGTCGAAGCCGTAGCCGATTGTTTGGCCCGGGGCCGTAAGCTGGAACGGATTGGCCGCGCAGCGGCAACGCGCTTTCATAAGAAGTATGACCGGCGGGTATTGGCGGGTAAATTACTGGAGCGGTACCATAAGTTGGTGGAGGCTGCGGAGGTAGTTTAGGAGGGTTTCCAGAATCCCGTACCTTAGCCCAATGCTACGCAAACTCTTCAAATTCCTCGGCTACATCGCCCTCTTTTTCGTGCTCTACATCGTAGGCTTCTTGGTATTCGGTACGCTGACCGACTGGCAGCCCGAGGGCACCCAAACCATCACGGAAAGCAACGGCCAAACCGCCGCCGAACCCATCATAAACGACTCCATCATTAGCCTCATGACGTGGAACGTTGGCTACGGCGGCATCGGGGATAAAGACTTCTTCTTCTACAACCAAGCCGCCGGTTTCTGGTGGACGAAGCCCGGCACCGTGCGCATGAGCGAAGAGCGGGTGAAGAGCAACGTTGTTGGGCAGGAAGTTACGCTGAAGGGCAACCCGGCCGACATCTATCTCCTGCAAGAAATAGACACCGCCGCCCGCCGAAGCCACTACACGAACCAACTGGCGGTAGCGCGAAAATCTCGGCCAGATTACGCGGCGCACTTCGCCGCCAACTTCAAGAGCAAGCGGGTACCGCTGCCGATTTTTCAGCCTTGGGACCATTACGGGGATGTCGTTGGGGGGCTCGTCAGTCTGTCCCGTTTTCAGCCTACTTCGGCGGAGCGGATCCAGCTGCCGGGGGAGTATGGTTGGCCGACCAAGCTGTTCCAACTAGACCGGTGCGCGCTGCGGCAGGTGATACCGGTGCGCGGCGGCAAGGAGCTGGTGGTATACAACGTACACTTCTCCGCTTACGACGCCGACGGCAACATCCGGAAGCAGCAGATGGCGAAGATCAAGGAACTCATCTTGGCCGACTACGAAGCAGGACGGTACGTAGCGGTAGGGGCAGACTGGAACCAGATGCCGCCGGGTTTTGACTGGTTCAGTATGAACCCGACCGTGCGGACAACACAGCTGCCTTTTGCCATCGATTTCGAGTTCATGCCTCCGGGCTGGCAGTACGCCTATGACCCAACGGTGGGTACCAACCGGTCTAGCGCAGCACCGTACGATAAGTTCAAGACACGGCGTAAGGTGATCGATTTTTTCCTGCTTAGCCCGAACCTGCGCATCAAAAAAGTGCAGGGCATTGAGCAGGAATTCCGATACAGCGACCACCAACCGGTTTATGTGGAGGTGGAGTTGCTTTAGAGATGTATACTTGGCTCGGCCACCCTAGGTGACCGAGTCAAGTATAGTTGTAGGTGGCGCGGCCGCAGGTGCAGGGGGAGCTAAGAACGTTCAGGCCGCCAGATGCAACAGCGGTAGCCTGAGTGCTGTTCGCTGAATCCTGAACACTGACGCCTACAACATTGCACCTTAAAGCCCATCTTTGCACCCGCGTTCAGCGCCCTGAACATACTACCATAAAATAAAAATCCAACATGAAGCCATTCACTTACCTCCTTTGTCTTTGCCTCCTCGCCTTCGCCTTTGCCTGCGAGACCAGCCCCAAAACCGATGCGGAGGGGATGAAAACCGAAGCCGACAACCCGAAACCCGGCGAGAAATTCATGAAAGACGGCAAGAAAACCATCATTCTGGAAGCACAGCCCTTGCCCGTAGGCAAGTCTGGCATCTACCCCGCCGCCGAGGGCTTCAACGCCGAAGGATCAGACAATAAAGCCATTCGCCTAGCAGACAGCATCGTGAAGTACCACGGCGGGTGGGATGCCTACGCCAATACCCGGTATTTCACATGGAACTTCTTTGGTGCTCGTACCTTGCTCTGGGACAAGCTCGGAAACCGCGCCCGCATCTCTATGCAAAACGACAGTACGGTCTACCTCGTAAACTTCGACGACCCCGACAATCTGCAAGGCAAAGTGAAGAAGAACGGCGTAGAAGTAACCGACTCCGTAGCCCTCGCGGCCGACCTCCAGAAAGCCCACGGAATGTGGATCAACGACAGCTACTGGCTCGTGCACCAATTCAAACTGAAAGACAGCGGCGTAACCCTCAAATTCGGCGGAGAAGTACGCACCGACCCCCAAGCCATCCGCCCAAGTTACATCCTAGACATGACCTTCGAGCAAGTAGGCAACACGCCCCAAAACAAATACCGCCTCTACGTAGACAAGATTACCTGGCGGATCAATACGTGGCAGTTTTTCCGCGATGCCAACGACGCCGAGCCCGCCATGGAAACCCCCTGGAATGGCTACCGACCCTACGGCAAGCTACTCCTGTCCGGAGACCGGGGCGGGCGGTTTCAGTTGAGTGCTATTGGGGTGATGACAGAGATGGCAGACCGGAGGTTTGTGGAGTTTTAAGAGAAGTAGGGGTATATCACAAGGTTAAGAGCTTGAGGTGCGTCTGCCCCCAAAGCTAAGCAAAAAGCAATGTCATTTAGGGGAGTCCACTCTTATGATTTGATAGGTAACCGGGATTACGCTCTTTTCGTAACCATTTTTCAAAAAGAACGTAATTATTTCTTCAGAAGTAACATCCGTTCGCGATAGCTCTTTAGACAAAAAATAGGGCGCAGATTGTGATATAGTCTGGTTGTAGTAGTAATGAGCAAGAATTTTCTGCCCCTGAGAATTGGTTACATTCGATATTGAGTAATTCTCCATTACCCCATCCAAGTTTCGTATAGGTAAACCGGGGATAAAAAGATGAACTACTTCTTCGTGAATAACTTGAGAAATACTAGCAGTCAACTTGTTTTCAACCGACATCTTTCGGATAAGATCGTTAATAGCAATATTCTGGTAATCGAACATTGACAACTTCACAGGTATCTCTTTGACGGAGTTTGATATTTCTGCCGAATAATAGCGAGGTGATTCTTGCTTTATCAAAGCGTTAATAGATGTGAGTTTACCAAGCTGTCGAGGCAAGACATGTTGCAACTGTCCGGTAACAGAAAATCCGCCCAAGAAGGAAACCTCATCTAAAATGTTAGAGCTCTCTAATGAATCTTCGATTGAGAAGTTAATGTTACCAATTTCGTCATTATTCTGAGCGAGTAAAGACATTGTAGTAGATAGTAACAGCAAAGACCCTATCATTCGATATAGAATAATATTGAGCTTAGTTTGATTGGAATTCATTTGTTTGGGTATTGTATCGTTGCCTTAGCTTAGGGTCGCCTACACTTTGCCACTACAACCCCCTAAAACCCAATCCGTTTCCGCTGAATGGAAAGCTCCTTGGTATCCAGCTTGAGGTGTTCAACATCTGCTTTCAGGATGCGGACGGCTTTGCTTTTGCCAGCTTGGCCAGCTACACCAGCAGATTGGCGAAGATCATGGCGGCGGACGACATCCCCGACGATTTTGCGGACGGAGCGGGCGTTGCCGAAGAAGGCATCGCGGTATTTGTACAAGAACTTGAGGTAGGCCTCCAAGTGCTTTTCGGCAGCGGGGGTGAGTTGTGCGCCTTGCTCGACGAACATCCGTTGGGCGATTTCGAGCAATTGGCTTGGCTCATAGTCTTCGAAGCGGAGGGTTTTATCGAAGCGGCTGCTGAGGCCGGGGTTGGCCTTCAAGAACACGTCCATATTGTCTGGGTAGCCCGCTACGCAGACGAAGAACTCGCCTCGGCGGTCTTCCATTCGTTTGAGTAGGGCTTGGATGGCCTCGTCTCCGAAGTCTCCGCGCTGGGAAGATTTTTGGGTGAGGGCGTAGGCTTCATCGATGAAGAGTACGCCGCCGATGGCTTCCTCTACTTTTTTGGCGGTCTTTTCGGCTGTTTGGCCTACGTAGCCTGCTACCATTCCTTGGCGGTCGGTTTCAACGATGTGGCCTCGTTCTAGGATACCGAGGGCGTTGTAGAGCTTGGCCAAGATGCGGGCGACGGTGGTTTTGCCCGTTCCGGGGTTACCGATGAGGACGGTATGGAGGTGGAAGGTATTGAGGACATCTCGTCCGATTTGGCGGTAGTAACGCACCAGGCTTACGAGATCGTGCAACTGTTGTTTGATGCTCTCCATCCCGATGAGGGCATCGAGTTCTTTGAGGGCTTCGGCCAGCAGCTCGTCGTTGACGGGGATGGCGGGCTTGGCTTTCTTCTTGAGGCCCTCAATTTTGTTGACGTCTTCGAGCTCGATGGTGCTGAGCTGTTCGTTGGTTAGTTTGCTGGCTCCGCCAGCATTCATGAGGCGTAGGCCCATCTGCACCTTTGCCTTTTCGATGAGGTCGTGTACGTAGCGGGCGTTGCCGAAGGTTCGGTCTCGGGTGCGGAAGGCGCGGGTGATAATTTCGTCTATACGGGCTTTGGCGGTTAGGGTGAGTTCTACGCCGAGGCCTTCGGAGGCATAATCGGCGATGGTGCTCAGCTCCTGCGGCATGAAGTCTTGGAAGTTGTAGTTGTGTTTGAATCGGGACTTCAGGCCGGTGTTGCTGTCTAGGAAGCGTTTCATTTCATCGGGGTAGCCAGCGACGATGACGGCGAGGTCTCCCGGGCCGTTGCTCATTTCTTTGACGAGGATTTCGATGACCTCGCGGCCGAAGTCTTTGCCGTCGTCGTTGCTGCGGGCCAGGGCGTAAGCTTCGTCGATGAAGAGCACGCCACCCCGGGCTTTATCAATAACGTCTCTGGTTTTGGGGGCGGTTTGGCCGATGTATTCGCCAACCAAGTCTACGCGGTCAGCGATAACGGTGTGCCCGCTGGAGAGGAGGCCCATCTTCCGGTATAGTTTGCCCATCATTCGGGCTACGGTGGTTTTGCCTGTTCCGGGGTTACCGATGAAGATGGAGTGCACGTCCATGCCTTTGTCCATGTCGAAGCCGCGTTTCTGGCGCAGTTGTAGGAAGCGGATGTAGACGGCGTGTTCGTTGATCTGTCGTTTTACCTCATGGAGGCCGGTGAGGGCGTTGAGGCGAGCCATGATCTCGTCGAAGCTTTCATCGGCTTCTTCGTTGGCTGGGGCCAATACCATCGTGTTTTCGCGGCTGGGTAGGTAAACGGCAGGGGAACCGGGGACGGCCTCGTCGTCTACTACAAAGGGGATGCTGGCGATCAGGCGATCGAGGAAGACGATGTCTGCGGTGTAGCTGTTGCTTCGCCAGAGGTTTGGCGTTGCGGCACCCCATCCGGCGGTGATTTTGATGGTTTGCTGGTCTTTACGAACATGGTGAAGGCGGACGACTTGGCCTTTGAGTTCCCGCGCTTGGTTGTGGAACTTGGTGAACAGCTCTAGGTGCCATTCTTCTTCTGGCTGAAGGTTGCGGAAGGTTAGTTCGAGGTAGACGTAGCGGGTTTCTTTGACGGCGAACTCGCGGAGGTAGACGCGGTCGTCTTCGGTTACATCATCATAAGGCCCTTCGTAGAGGCGGGCGGAGATGGGTTCGATGTATTTTTCTACGGATTCTTTTATTTCCCAATCGTCGTCTAGCGGGTCTGGAGTATTGTCGTGGGGTTCGATGACATAAAAGTACTTGCTCCCAACCTTTTGCCCATCGATGTAAGCTTCCCAGAAGTAGGTGCCTCGTTTCCAGAAGGTACCTTTTTTCTGGTTCCCCCACCCTTCTCGGAGGTATACGACGTTGTCGAACTTGCTCACCTCTTTTTCGATGGCAAGGCTGCACATTTCGGTGCGGACCTGGTTTTCGATGTTGAAGCACTTCAGCTCTACGCGGAGCGACCAGTCTTCGAGGTCGAAGTTTTTATTGTAGAGCGAAAGCTCGGTATACATGTAGGCCGTCTCGAACCGGTCAAAGACTTGGCGGTACTTCTTTACGTTCTCCCAGAGGTATTCTGTGGAGTTGTAGACCTTAAGTTCTTTAAACTTATAGGGCGGGGTGGAGGTATCGGCTGGTTCCTTACTGGTGGTCATTTCAGTAAAGTAAAGACTTTAAAAAGAGCTGTGCAAGAAAGCGGCTAAAAACGGACTGCGTTTTTTGTAGACTCCTTCCGTATTCACACTTAAGTACTTCCCAAATGCGTTATCTTTCCGGCCCATTATTGTTTGAGGACACTGGTTTTGTTAACGTTTCTGGATGCAGTTCGTACTAAATTGAGCGGATACAGGCCCGTTGCGAAGTAACCTCTCCTCTCCCACCTTTTCCATATTCTACACACAAGACATTCCCCATGAATTTTCGTGAGAAACTGTTGGCCGACGTCACCAGTATTTGCCAACAACTTTACGAACGCCGCCTAGCACTCGTAAAAACCCAAGCGTTGGTTAGTGAAAACGCCAAACAGGACGCCATCGGGCTGGTATTGAAGCTCAACCGCTTGCGTGAGATCGACCCGTTCCCCGAAGAGCAGGATACGGACATGACCGCGCTGGACAAACTGAAAGCAGACATTGCTGACGCAGACGGCGACCAGTTCGTTGTTCAGGAACAACTGATGAACTGGGTTAAGGGGTTTCCCCCCCAACCGGAAGCGGCTACCGCTACTGGTGCCGTTGCGGCACCTCCCGCAGCACCACCCCCACCGATCAATCAACGCATGATCGACAACTTGACCACTTTTCGGAAAACGATTGACCGGACGCGGCTCAACCTTATGCTGAAGGGCGACCCCGCCGACTTAAACGCCTACACCTCCGCCCGAAACGCCTTCACGCTCGCTCGGGCAGTGTACGATGAACGCCTTAAGCTCAACCAAGTAACCGCTACCAATGCGGACTGTGCGGAGGTAGAGCAGGTACTCACCCCCGCAGTTCGGGATGCGAGCGGAGCGACCTTTCCCGGGGCCATTCAAGCGGGGGCAGATTTCATCTCCGCCAAGCTGTTTGCCTGAATATTACCGATCATTGCGCTTGCTACGGCGCCGGAAAGAGAGATTTGAGATACTACGTTTGTATACATACCGCCTTTTATATCTTCTGTTGTTAAGGCCTGAACGCCTTGCTTCATCCATCATCCTTACTATGAAAAAGTTTTCCTCGTTTCTTTCCTTGCTCTTTGTCCTTCTTCCTTGCACCTGCGTCAGCGCCCAAAACATCGGAGCCGACCTAGCGCGTATTGTGCGCCATACCGAATCTGCGCGTGAGGTCGGTACAGCCACCAAGAACCCTTCTTTAGACACGATCGTACTGACGTTGGCCTATTATGGTGGTATGCCCGATATGGACAAGGTCAATGCGTTGCTGTCTGGCTCGGAGTTGCTGGTTCATTACGCCGGCAACCCCGCCATCAGGGGGTATTTGCTTGACGAGGAGCTTGACGTTTTGCTAGAGGCCTATACCCCTCCGGCGGGGCTAAGTATTCCCGCCTCGATGGCCGCCGAAGGGCGGGCGAAGTTTCTGGAAAAACTAAGCGGAGCAGAGCTTTTTAGCCGAGACGGGGCCATTGACCTGCGAAAAATCCACGATACCTACGCCGCTCCTGCCCCGTCAGACATCAGCCTAAAAGCGGCCGCCGCCGCCGCTGCCCAATCAAGCCCAGGCGGGATATCCACCGCAAACCTAGTCGGCAACGCACTGGCTGGTTTGTCTGACTGGATCAGCCGCCGTGCCCAGGAAGAACTCACATACACCTTCCTGACCAACCTCCGAGACGACCTGCAACGCAACAACCTCAACTACCTCTTCCCCAAAACGAGCGAGTTCTTGCCTACGCTAGACTTGCTGAGCTACAAATCCATCCTGCCCAGCATTCGGAAAGCCTTCCTAGAAGACCTCAATGCGCTGGCTTTTAACCTCGGCAATTACCTAGACAACCGCAAAACCGAGACCTTTCGGGACCCGACCATCTACAATGTCTTCCTAATTTACCGCATTCTGGACCTGCAAATGCGGGACGTGAGCTTGGCCGAAATCTTGTCTTACACCTACGGCGAGTTGGAGCGTACCCGTATAGATACCCGTCGCCTAATTGATCTTCGTATGGCGGGGGTAGACACCTCCAGCGCCAGCTACAAAAGCATCGTTGATGCCTTCAACGGCCTTATGCTAGCAACCGATGAGCTGAACGCAAACTTTGAAAAAGCCCAAGACAACCTGAGTACCCAGCAGTTTGACCCACTGCTAACAAAAATGCAGGAGGCCACGCTGTCTGAAAAACAGATGAACAGCTTGCTCGGCCAAATCAGGGAGGTATACTCGCCCATCAACGACGCCATACTCCCCCTAAAAAACAATTACCGAGAGAACGGCACCAGCCCCCCGCCAAGCGGCATCGTAAAGTCTTGGCTGAACGGCCAAGAAGCCTACAAATACTACGAAGCTTACCCCAGCCTGACGCGCTACGACGAGTTGTTTGGCGAAGCAAAAACGGTACTCTCCCCCGCAGAACTCCGCGCGGCTGGCCTAACGGCCGTTCGGGAAGTACTCGCTAACCGGAACAAGCTGGATGGGTACAATAGCCTGATGCAAAAGATGTTTGATGCGCGGGAAGAACTCATCCAACTAGACCTAGCGGTAACCAAAAACAAAAACCTAGTAGCACGCGAAAAACTGACACAGGAAAAACGCCTACAACAACTGAAACAAGACCTTGAAGAAGAGCTGAACTTCAGGTCTGCGCCAGCCCTCAGGATGCTTAGAAGTCTTGCTGAAGAAATCGTTTCACTAGATACGCCAGCGGCGAAGGAACAGATTAAGTCTGTAGAAATTCGGCTACGGGAGTTTGTTGTCAACGAAGAAAACTCGAACTCTCCGCTCTGGCAAAAAATGCAGGCGAGCCCCAAGCAAGCCGCCTACTTTCCGCCCCTCCAACAACGGCTTGACAACGTACAACTAGCGTATGATGACCTGCACGCAGCCATGACCGACTACACAGCGAACACCGCCGATAGCCTAGTAAGGTCTTACTACAACCTCTCTACTTTTGAAACCGTATTCGGGATTGCCCAACAGGTTTTCTTCCTGCTCTCCACGGGGGAAGATCGCCAACCCTTCGTGAGCAACCGCCAACTGGCAGACTTCCAGACCAACGCCACCGCGCGCAAGCTTTTTGCTGGCCTCGGCCGAGAGCGTTTGGCGCGGGTTCCAGACCTAGCAAACGCCACCAGCCAGCGAGACGCCAGCGGGCGCGTACTAAAAGCAGGAGCTTTTTCTAGCACCGGCATAACCGACTTCCTCCTCGACTTCGGTTTATACCTCGCCGATTTTCAGTACGCGACCTTCAGCCCAGACCTTGAAAAACTCGACGGCCGCGCCCGCCAACGGGTAGCAGCGGTAGACTTCATCACCAAGACCCTTTCCACACTACTGGAAGCTCCAATCCTTAATTCTAGCGCAGGCGAAGCCATGAGCCTGGCGCAGAAGTACCCAACCTTCGCCAACGTCCCGGCGGTAAACCGAGAGCTCAATAAGCTCTTCCGGCAGAGCCGAACGGGGGAATACCGCTACGCGATGGAGAACTTGCTGGAACTCATCAAGCTGTTCAACATCGTGCCTACGGCGCGTGGTAGAGAGAAAAAACTGATTGCACGGCGAGACAAACTGCGCAAGTTGATCTACGAAAACGTAGTAGAGAACGAGTCCAATATGAGCAACATTGGTCTCGCCCTGCCCAAAGGAGACCGTTTGCCACTGGTAGGAAACAACGACCGCGACAAGCTACTGCTGGCGCGTTATGAGACCGAACGCAACACCCCAGGAATAAGCACTTACGCCCGTACGGATGCCGACAATAGTATCCGAGACTTGAAAATTCGCCGCATTCAGGAAGAACTCTCTCGGGTTCAGACGAAGATAAAGAAACTCAACCCCGAACGCACTGACCAGTTCCGGGCAAAGCTCTTCCGCTACGGCACCTTCATGGCCGACGTGGCGAAGGCCAACACCTCCAATGAGTTCGAGACAGCGATCAATTCCATCGCGCTGCCGGTAGGCAGCTCACAGATCAAGCGCAACCGGGCGAGCAGTTTGGAGTTGGGGGCGTACTTCGGCGCGGCGCTTAGCCGCGAGCGGCTGGTGCTCCCACCCGGCATCTCTGCTCCGGAGTTGGAGGAAGATGCCTTCGGGGCGGCTCTTTTTGTACCCGTTGGGTTCAGCTACAGCCGCAACATCGGGGGCAGCAAATCCATCACGCTCTTCGGTTCCCTACTCGATCTCGGAGCTTTAACGGCTTTTAGGCTCGAAAGCAGGAACAATGATGTGGATGGGGCAACGGTAGAGCGGCTACCACAATTTCGGCCCGCCAACGTGATCGCGCCCGGTTTGCATTTGATGTACAACTTCCCCAAATCGCCCTTCACCCTCGGTTTTGGGGTTCAGGATGGGCCGAGCGTTCGTAAGTTCACCCTCGCTGGGCAAAACCAAGTCCGGGATGCGCGCAGTACGCGGGCCATGCTTACGCTCAGTGTGGATGTGCCTATTTTTCGGTTTTTTAATAAGTAGCCCCGGAGCTCCTCTCCATGCAATCACTCCGCTTAATTCTCAGCAACCGCCGCTATCTCGCCCCCGCTTGGGTCTTTGCCTCCATCAACATCCTGATCGGGACTTGGGCGCTTTACATTCCTTCCGTTAAGCACAAACTCGGCCTAGACGACGGCGCGCTCGGCTTGGCCTTACTGGCCTTTTCCATTGGGCTTTTACTAACCATCCCTGTTTCTACAGTTATCATTCGGTGGTTGGGGCTGGGGCGCACAACCATCTTGGCCCTATGCGCTTTCTCGGTCGCAATGTTGGGTCCGGTGCAGGCCGATAGCTTCTCCGTGCTTTGTGGCCTTTTGTTCGTGGCGGGCACGATGACCTCACTGACCGACATCGGGATGAACGCCCTCGTCTCCGAACTAGAGAAGGAAGACGAGCAGCACTTCATGTCGGCTGCTCACGGTTTTTTCAGTATGGGAGGTGTTATTGGAGCGGGCATCGGTAGCCTCATCATTGGTTGGTTTGCCGCGCCGGTTTGGCACATGGCGGCGGTAGCGGCCTTCGTTGTGGGGACGAACCTCTACCTCTGCGGCACTTACCGCAAGCGGGTCAGCGCCGAGGCAGAAAAGGAAGAAGGAGGCTTCAAGATTGGTCTTTTGCGCCCCTTGTTTGGCTTGGCGGTGCTCAGTTTCATGATCATGGGCAGCGAGGGGGCCATTGAGCACTGGAGCAAGCTGTACATGCTTGATGTGGTCAAGATCTCATCCGATAAGCTCGCGGGCTTCGGCTTCGTAGCTTTCTCGACGACGATGATGCTGGGGCGTTTTTGGGGAGACGGCGTTTCCCGCCGCTTCGGCCCTCTGAAAATCATCATGGGCGGAACCTTGCTGGCCAGCCTTGGTTTTGTGGCAGTGCTTAGCGGAGTTTATAGCGTGGCGTTGCTGGGTTTTGCGCTGGTTGGGCTTGGTTTTTCGGTCATCATTCCGGAGTTGTTCCGGCTGGCAGGGAAGACGAAAGGCGTGTCTTCTTCGGAAGGCATCGCGGTGGTGGCGGGGCTGGGCTACGTTGGTTTTTTGGGCAGCCCGGCGCTGCTGGGTTTCCTGTCTAGCATCAGCAGTTTGCGGCTCAGTTTTATGGTTTTGCTGGGCTTTGCGCTCACGGCGTTTTTGATTGCGGGGTTCTTGGGAAGGGGAGTAAGGGAGAAAAGGACTAAGGGGGGAAGGGAGTAAGGGAAAAGGAGTAAGCTTTTACAACTCAAACACCGGTAAAACATAGTGCGTACTGCGCCCCGCCCCTTGGCGTACCAGCGCACCTATGCTAGCCAGTTGGCTAAGGTCTCGCGAAGCCGTGGCGTAGGAAACCTTGTTGATGTTGGCGTATTTTTTCGTAGTCATCCCCCCAGCAAAACCCTTCGGGCCGGCAGCGAACATTTTCCCGATGGCCTTCAATTCCTTCGGGCTCAACTCGGCTTCATAACGGTCGTAAAAGCGTGCTTTGCTCAGTGTCAGGTCAATAGTCTTGCGCCCAAGATCAAGGCCAAGCAGACAAACATCAAGGAAATAACTGAGCCATTTGGTAAGGTCTAGTCGGTAAGACCCCGTTTGCAGTGCTTCGTAGTAAGCCGACTGTTTTTGAATAATCGCGTAAGACAAACTAAACGGCAACGGAAGGCCTAGGTCTTGCGCTAGTGACTTTTCCGCAATGATGCGCCCCAGCCTTCCGTTTCCATCCTCGAAAGGGTGGATGCTCTCAAACCAGAGATGCGCAATTCCTGCACGAAGGGGCGATTGAAAAAGGTGGCCGTATGCAACGCGGCTTGTAGTGTTGAACCATGCCAACCATTGCTTCATTTCCTGCGGCACAACAGAAGATGGCGGGGCCTCGAAGTGTATCTTTTGCTGGCCATAAGCTCCGCTTACGATCTGCATCGGGTCATCTCCGGTTCTCCATGCGCCCTTTCCAACAATGTCGTTGCGGTGCGCAAGCAATAGCTCATGCCATCCAAAGAGCGAAGACGATGTTAGGGCGTCATCGTAGGTCTTCCGGTTCTCTGCCATTAAGCGCCCCAGGTTTTCCGCCCGATAATCACTGACGTGGCGTTGCTTAATTTCAGGGTAGAGGTTATTGAGGATAGAAGACTTAAGCTCTTCAACCGAAAAACGAACGCCCTCAATCTGAGAATTGTAAAGTGCCTCAGTTGCTAGGTTATCCGCAATCAAATCATAACGCAACTCGTCCGAAAAGCTCGTCATCCGGCCAGAGAGGAACGAAACTTCTTCGGCATAACGGTGCAGTTTATCTTCAATTACAGACAAATCAAAGGTAAACTCAGGCCAGTCTTCTTGTTGCCAATTGTAGCGCATGAGGCGATTAGAGGGGTTAATCACCTCAAATGTACGCATTTTTTGAGGCGATTAGGGTGTTTGATGCGTTTGCCCTAGCTTAGTTGAGCGCTTTGCGCAGAACTTGACCTGCGTTCAACGCACAGCACCTCCAACCAACCTTGCACCCGCGTCCGCGCCCAAAAAAAGCCCCTCTCCCTACAACGAAAGCCTACAAATGAACCCTAATTTCTGCCCCGCGTTATCCCGTCGAACTTCTAAACCACCCTTCCATGCAAATCCTCGTCATCAACGCCGGTTCTTCCTCTGTAAAAGCTGCCGTAATCGACCCAGCAACCGGCAAGCGGAGCTTGGAGATGAACGCTGATCGGCTACTAGACGCGCCTGTTGTTGCGTTCTCCGACGGCACCAAGATCGAACTGGAAAGCAAAGGCCCTGAGCGCGCCATCGCCGTATGCCTAGAAGCCCTGAAAGACAAGCTGAAAGACACCCCGATTGCGGGCGTAGGCCACCGCGTTGTGCATGGCGGCGAAGATTTTGACCGCGCCGCCCGCATAGACGAAGCGGTAGAAACGAAGATTGAAGCCCTCAAAAAACTCGCTCCCCTACACAACCCCATCAACCTGCGCGGCATCCGCGCAGCTCGGCAGTTGTTCCCGGATGTAGACCACTTCGCGGTCTTCGACACCGCCTTCCACCAAAGCATGCCGCGCCGCGCCAAAACCTACGCCCTCCCCAAAGACCTGATGACCGAGCACGGCATCCGCCGCTACGGTTTCCACGGCACCAGCCACAAATACGTGGCCGCTACCGCCGCCCGCCACCTCGGCGCACAGCCCAAAGACCTCCGCCTCATCACCTGCCACCTCGGCAACGGCTGCTCGGTGGCCGCCATCGAGTTTGGCCGCTCCGTAGAAACAAGCATGGGCATGACGCCCCTCGAAGGCCTCGTGATGGGGACCCGCTCGGGCGATCTCGACCCCGGCATCCTACCCTACCTCCACGAACAGGCAGGGCTTAACGCTAAAGAAATTGACGACCTCCTGAACCGCCAAAGCGGCCTCGCCGGTCTCTCCGGTGTAGGCAATGATATGCGGACCATCCTCGATGAATCCACCAAAGGCAACGCCGATTGCCAGCTAGCCGTACAGGTCTTCACCCACCGACTACGGAAGTACATCGGGGCCTACGCCGCCATCATGGGCGGCGTCGATGCGATCGTTTTCACCGGAGGCATCGGGGAGAACAGCCCCGTGATTCGCCACCGGGCGAGCCAACGGCTCGGCTACCTCGGCGCCATCATCAATGAAGACAAAAACGCTACAGCGAAGCTCTCCCAATCAGCACCCGTCGTAGATTTCAGTATGCAGCACAGCCGGGTGAAACTGCTGGCCGTCCGGACCGACGAGCAGCTCGCCATCGCTCGTGAATGCGGCAAGATGATTGAAAAGGCCGATACGGTCAATACCCTCCCGACCATCCCTGTTGCGATCTCTGCCCGCCACATCCACCTACGCCAAGAAACCGTAGACGCGCTCTTCGGCGAAGGCCACGAACTGAAAGTAAGGAAGTGGCTCAGCCAGCCGGGGCAGTTTGCGGCCGAAGAAACCGTTGCCGTAGTTGGGCCGCGCAATACCATTGAGCGCGTCCGCGTCCTTGGCCCAGTACGGAGCAAAGACCAGTTGGAAATTAGCCGGACGGATGAGTTTTTCCTCGGCATCGACGCGCCCGTCCGTGAGTCGGGCAAGGTAGAAGACACCCCCGGCTGTAAACTGATTGGCCCAGCCGGTGAGTTTTTGCTCGAAGACGGCGTGATCTGCGCCTGGCGGCACATCCACATGACGCCAGAAGACGCGGCGGTTTTCGGTGTTCAGGACCGCGACGTTGTGGAAGTCGCCGTTGGTAGCGGAGAGCGTAGCCTGACGTTCGGCAACGTCCTCATCCGCGTCTCTCCGAAGTACAAACTGGAGATGCACATCGATACCGACGAGGGCAACGCCGCCGAGATCAATACCGGCGAAGAAGGGGTGTTGCAGGAAACCTCGGGTTCGGGTACGTTACGAAAGCGGCGGGTGGTTGCGGGGTGAGCACCTCCGGTGCGATTACCACGTACGAAGCGCCCCATCGTAAAAAGTATACTCCGCCGTTCGGAGTGTTTCTCCGAAGTCTTCGCTGAGGTTATACCATGGGTTTCCGTCAGTATACTTTGGGTTGACAAGTACGTGAATATCCTGCGCAGGCATGTAGCTTTGGGCGAGTAAGACGGCAATTTCTCCCGTTTGAGGGTCAACGGCCTTATCGACCACAATGACCGCGTGGCCGGGGCTACCGCCTTTGATGAGTACATCACCGACTTCGATGTCTTCGTTTTTCTGGGGCGTTAGTTCGTGCACCAGCGAGGCGGTGCCAGCGAAGCTAAAAACCATAACGAGGTATTTATGGTAGGCGGCTTTGCTTGGAGTGGGGCCGCTGCTGGGCATCCAGTTTACCTTATTCCCCTTCACTTTAATCCTTTCTCCGTTTCGCCAGCGGGCGTATTCTGCGTTGAAGCCGCTCACGAAATTGAAGTGGATGTCTGAAAACCGCTTTTGCGCGAACAGGTAATCTGCGCGGAGGCGCATTACGGCGTCGGCGCATTGTTGCAGGTCTCGTTCCCCAACGGATACGTCTAGCACAGCGGCGTGGGCGTTCTGGTTGTACTTTAATTCGCCGTTGAACAGGCGCACTTTCGTACCGTGTGGTTTTAGTGGTTGGTGCTGTAGGTAGTGGCCAAATTTGTGCGCTTCGTATTCTGCTCTAACGAAGCCTTCGGGCGGCAAAAAACGCTCAGCAACCGTCTTCCCGTCCGGATTTAGCCAGGGTGAGCTGGCCGCTTGACCGACATCTACCGTCGTCGGTTCCGAAGTATTGGAGGTGGCGGGGCCGCAGGTGCAAAGCAAGGTAAATAGGAGCAAGGTGAAGGCAGGGCGGGTCATTGGGTTCAGGGTTTTGGTTTTTTAACGATGAGTTGTTTAGGGATGGTATTGATTCATAATGAAGGCTTCTACGTCATCGGTTTCCTCTACCCCGTTGTACCGAAGGGCAAGGCGCGCATCCGCGTACAACTCTCGGCTGGGCACGAGACGGCGCATCTGGGCAAAGCGATTGCGGCTTTTGTTAAGGTTGGGAAGGAACTGGAGGTGGTTGGATAGGGTGGGATTGACAGGCTTTATGCAATACGCTCAACTCTTCATTTTCACCGGATTAATCACCAACGCTAAGCCTTACTCCGAAAGTAATAGATCTAAAGTTGAGACATGAACTAAGGGACGCCTCGATAAATAATGAAAATCGCGCCGGAGGCGCTCAACCCAGTGTTTGCGCCAAATGGGAGCCCGTTTTGCTTCATTGCACCTGCGCGCCGTCGCCCTCCTCCTCCGCAGGCCTAAACGGCGGGCGTTTTTCTGCATCCATTTCGGCTTGCAGGCGTTCGATGAGTGCTTTCATTTCGGCGGTTTTTTCCGGAAACTTATCGGCTACATTATACTTTTCGGCGGCGTCTCCTTGGAGGTCGTACAACTCTAGGCCGGTGCTTTCGTAGCCGTAATCTCCGCGCTCGCCGTCGTCTCCTACCTTGGTTACAAAGCGGAAGCTGTGCGGCACATGGAGCTTCCACTTGCCCACCCGAACGGCATCTAGGTTGCCGGAACGATAGTAACAAAAGGGTGCGTTATTTGGCGCGCGCGCAGGATGCCGAAAATCGGTAAAGAGTTCGGATACATCCTGGCCGTCGAGCTTTCTATCGGGCAATTCCGCTTCGCTAAGCGCAGCAAAAGTGGGCAAAACATCCGTTAACGACGCTACCCGATGGCTGATGTTTCCGCCCTCAATCTCCGCCGGCCAGCGGGCAATCATCGGTACCCGCATACCGCCTTCGTAGGTAGTACCCTTGCCTTCTCGGAACGGCCCCGCCGAGCCCGCTTGGTTGCCGTAGGTAAGCCACGGCCCGTTGTCTGATGTGAAGATCACCAGCGTGTTTTCGTCCAATCCGAGCGTCTTCAGCTCCGCCAGTATTGTCCCGACGGAGCCATCAATTTCCTCCACCACATCAGCGTAAAGCCCCTGCTTGCTGAGGTCTACGTAAGCATCGCCCACGAAAAGCGGGATGTGCGGCAACGAATGGGCGAGGTAGAGGAAGAAGGGCGTGTCCTTGTTTTCGCGGATAAACTCGACAGATTTTTCCGTGTACCAGCCCGTAAGCAAGGCTTGATCTGGGTTGTAGGCGACCGTTTTCTCGTTGTCGTAAACGGGTAGGTCAGGGTAGCCCGCCTCGGGCAGCATATCGTTGCTGTAGGGCAGTCCGAAAAAGCTGTCGAATCCGTGGCGAGTCGGCAGGGTTTCCTTCCAGTGGCCGAGGTGCCATTTGCCGACCATCCCGGTGGTGTAGCCTGCCGTTTTCAGGACTTCGGGCAGGGTTGTTTCTTCGGGGTTTAGGCCATACTGCTTATCGGCGGTCCATGATGGGCCGGGAGGCCCGATGACGTCGGGGATACCGACCCGTGGGGGGTAGCAGCCCGTCATTAGTGCTGCTCGGCTCGGCGAGCAGGAGGGGAAGGCGTAGAAGTTGGTCATTTTGAGGCCTTCGGCCGCCATGCGGTCTAGGTTGGGCGTATGAATACGGGTGGAGCCGTAGCAGCTCAGGTCTCCGTAGCCGAGGTCGTCGGCCATGATGAAGATCAGGTTGGGCTGGGTGGGCGGTGCTTCCGAAGAAGGCGTTGGCTCGGCGCAAGAACTGATCGTCAAGAGAAGGGAACAAAGCGATAAGAGGTGGTTGAAACTGGGCATTACGAGGCTGTTGTTGGTGACATCATCTGGTTGTTGGAGGGGTTAATGTTACGGAATTTGTTGGTGGGTTGAGCGATGGCTGGGCTTTGTGCATGTGTTGGCCGTGCTAAGGCTGGAAGCCTTAGCCTGGTTTACGAAGCCCTACGGGCTGCACGCCTAACAGCCCGTAGGACTTCGTATTTCAGGCTACGGCTACGGCCGTAGCCATTGGAAGCCTTAGCCACAAAACCGAACCCCACCACCACCCGTTTACCACACGGGCCTCCGCCCTCAGAACGCCCCTTTCGCCATGCTAATAGAAACCCGAGCCCTCATCCTCCGCGCCATCAAATACGGTGACTCCAGCCTCATCTTGGAAACCTACACCGAGGCGAAGGGCATCCGGAAGTACATCGTTGGGGGCGTGCGCAAAGCCCGCAGCCGGACGCCCGCAAGCTTGGTACAACCGATGAACCTCGTAGACCTCATCGCCTACGAGCGCGAGGGCAAAGACATGACCCGCCTCAAGGAAGTGCGCCCAGCGCACATCTACACCCGCCTCCCCTTCGATGTCTACCGAGGCACCGTCGGCTTATTCATGCTGGAGGTAACCCGCAACGCCATCCGCGAAGCGGAAGAAAACCCCGCTATGTTCAGCTTCCTCTACGAAGCCTTCCGGCTGCTGGATACTACCGAAGGCCCCATCACCCACTTCCACCTCCATTTCCTGCTGGAGTTCACCGCTCACCTAGGCATGCTCCCCGCCGGAAACTGGACAGAAGCTACGCCGCTCTTCGACCTCAAAGAAGGCTCCTTCACTACCGATCACCCCGGCCACCCTGAATACCTCGACGAAGAACAAGCCGCCCTGATGTATGCCCTCCTCCACGCCCGCCACGACGAGCTAGACCGCATCACTTCCTCCCGCCAACAACGCAACCAACTCCTCGTAGAACTCATCCGCTACTACCGCTACCACATCGAAGGGATGCGGGAGATCAACTCGTTGAAGGTACTGCGGGAGGTGATGGGGTAGGGTTCAGGTTGCAGGTTGCAGGTTGCTTAACGCAACAGCGGTAACCTGAACCCTGATTACGGAACGCTAATCAATGTAATCTTCCCAGAAACCATCAATCTAATTTACCTTCGCCCTATGCGTTTACCTCAACCCCGCCGCCTAGCGTTCATCTTCTTAGCCATCGCTGCCGTCATCGGCGGGTCGATGTATTGGCGTGCGCAGCAGGAGGAGCTTTGGGGATATGCGCCGCTGCTACTGTATATGTTTTTGTTTGGGGCTTACTTCTTGTTGCGCAACCATCCGCGCAAGGGTTCGCCAAAACCGGGCTATCGGTTGCCGCTTTACGCTGGCCTGCTGCTGGGGGTTGGCTTTGCGGGAGACATCGGTCTTTCCCCTACCCTATTCGTAGGTTTTGTGCCGCTGTTCTTGCTGTACCGCAAGCTGCGGGAACGCGATGCGGGCTACGGCGAGGTGTTTCGCCATGGCTTTACGGCCTTTTTATTGTTCAATATCTGGACGACGTACTGGGTCACCAACACCGGTTTTGGGGCGGGCTTCTTCGCCATGCTAGCCAACAGCGCGCTGATGTGTTTGCCTTGGATGGCGTTTTACTGGACGGGGCGGAAATCGCCCAAGGTCGCCTTCCTCGCCTTCGGCGCGTGCTGGGTTGCCTTCGAGCACCTCCACTACAACTGGGGCCTCAACTGGCCGTGGCTCACGCTGGGCAACGGCTTGGCCAACTGGCCGTCCCTGATTCAGTGGTATGAGGTCACGGGCGTGCTCGGTGGTTCGGTCTGGATATTGGGGTGCAATTACCTCGTTTTTAAAACCTTCTTTGCACCCGCTGCCGAGCCCCAAAAAACACCAAGCCTAAGCAAAATACTGCCCTTGGCTGCGCTTTTCCTGCTCCCGCTTGCGGGTTCCTTGGTAAGGTTTTACACCTACGCCGCGCCCAGCGCGGAAACGATTACGGTTGGTGCCATCCAGCCCAATTTTGAGCCGCACTTCGAGAAGTTCTCGGCGGGCGGAGAACCGGCCGTCATCGACACGTTCGTCCGGCTCAGCAAAGCCGCCCTCGCCGCTGGGCCGCTAGATTATCTCGTATTTCCGGAGACCAGCTTTAGCAATTTCGAGGAAGATCGGCCCCTCCTGAACGGCCCGATGCGCATCTTGCAGGCCGAGTTGGCAAACACTAGCCTCGGCTACCTCATCACGGGCTATTCCGGCTACCACGCCTTTCAGGCCGGGGAAACCCTCAGCGATGCCGTGCGGATCCTCGACCGAGGAAACGGAACCACCTTCCGCTACGAAGCCCTCAACGCCGCCCTCCAATTGGACCTAAAAAGTAAGGAAACCCAACACTACCGCAAGGGCGTTTTCGTGCCCGGCGCGGAGTCTTTCCCCTTCCGCGATGCCCTCTTTTTCATGGAGCCGCTAGTGGCCAGCGTCGGCGGAACGGTTGCGGGCTTAGGTACCCAAGAACGGCGCACGCCCTTCGTTTCGCCGAAGGCGAAAATCGCCCCCGTGATCTGCTACGAATCTGTGTTTGGGGAATACTTCACCGACTATATCCGCGAGGGCGCGCAAGCCATTTTCGTGATGACCAACGACGGCTGGTGGGCCAATACGGCCGGCCACAGACAGCACCTTTACTACAGCAGTTTGCGCGCCATCGAGACTCGGCGGGCGGTTGTGCGCTCGGCCAACGTCGGGGCCTGCGCCTTCATCGACCAGCGCGGCCAAATCTTAAGCAGAACCGCTTACGACGAAGCCGGTTTCCTACGCGGCGAGATGCGGCTCAACGACACGATCACGCCCTACGTCCGCTTCGGAGACATCCTCTCGCGGATCGCGCTGCTGCTGGCGGGGATGGTTTTACTCAGCAATTTGGCGCGGAGTTTGCGGAAGTGAAGAAGCTACCCCGTACTTATACGGAAGACAAACTACAGGCGTAGTACACCACAACAATCGCCCCGTACTTATACGGAAGTAAAACTACACCTGTAGTAAGTTGGCAATCACCCCGTACTTATACGGAAGTACAACAGCACCGCCCCACCCAACGTTCCCAACAAACAATGTGGCGATTACTACTACTTTTCTGGGCGCTAACGCAGGTGCAAGGCTCCGTTGAAGGGCAAAGCTCCTTGGCCCTAAACGTAGTCGCTACCGATTTCGAATGGAAGGACAACACCCCCGTCTTCCCCGACTCGGCCGCCATCCTTGCCTACCTCCAAGATTGGATCGCCGAGGCCCAGCGTAAAGCCTATTGGGAAGCCTCCGCAGACAGCCTTTACCGTTCTGGCCAAGCCAGTTTCACGGCGGTGCTCCACCGGGGCGAAGCCTACGCTTGGGCGGGCCTAACACCTCCGGAAGATGAGGATGTCCGCCGCTGGCTCCGTCGCTCCGGTTTCCGAGAACGCCGCTTCGCCGCTGGGCGGCCGCTGCAACCCGACGAATGGAACGGCATCCGAGACAGTACGCTAGTCCGGGCCGCCAATGCGGGCTACCCCTTCGCGGCCATCGGCCTCGAAGACGTCTCGCTGAGCGAAACCGGCGCGCTTTCGGCCAGCATCGCGCTGAACACCGGCCCGCTCGTCCGCGTCGGGGAAGTGCGCGCGCCGGAGCGCGTGCGCGTGCGGCCCGCTTTTTTGCAGCGTTACCTCGGCTTGCAGGAAGGCGAAGTTTACCGCGAGCAACGGGTCCGCCGGATGGCCTCCAGCCTCCGCCAACTCCCCTACCTGACCATGAAGGGCAACCCACGCATCAGCTTTCAAGACAGCCTCGCCTTCTTCGATCTACCGCTGGAGAAACGAGCGGCCAGCCGGTTCGACTTCGTCATCGGTGTACTCCCCAACTTCGCCCAGACCGGCAAACTCCTCATCACCGGAGAGCTCAACGGCGAGTTGCAAAACGGCTTCGGGCAGGGCGAACGCATCGCCGTTCGGTTCGAGCAACTCCGGCCGCAGACGCAGGAACTGGAGCTGGGCTTAGAATACCCCTTCCTCTTCGGCCTACCCTTCGGCTTCGAGGGCGAGCTAGACCTGTACCGCCGAGACACCTCCTTCCTCAACCTCAACTGGAAGCTCGCCGCCACCTACCTCCGCGAAGGCAACGATCGCCTCTCCGCCTTCTGGGAAAACCGCCGCACCATCGTACCGGGCCAAGACCTCAGCCAGGTATCAATAGGCGGGAACTTACCCGACACCCTCGGCGTGGCGCGCTCTTTCTTCGGCCTTCAAGGCCGCCGCAAACGGACCGACCGCCGCTTCAGCGCGCGGCGCGGCTACACCCTCGATGTTAGCGCGGCGGCGGGTTTCCGCCGCCTGCCCGCCATCGCTGGCCTCGACCCCGATGAGCGGACCTCCGCCCAAGCACAACTCCAAGCCGCCGCCGAACTCTACCTCGACCCGATTCCGGGAACGGTTATCTATTTCCGCCTCAAAGGAGCGGGCATTTTTAGCGGCGAAGACCTGCTGCCCAATGAGCAATTCCGCATCGGCGGCGCGCGGCTCCTTCGGGGCTTCGACGAGCAATCCGTCTTCGCCCGAGATTACGCCGTGCTCACGACCGAGTTTCGTTTGCTGCTTGGCGGCAATGCCTTCCTGTATGGTTTCCTCGATGCGGCCCGCGTCAACTCCCGCGATAAAAGCAGGCCCGCTCTGCCGATTGATTATCCGCTCGGCTTCGGCGCAGGCATCAATGTGGATACGCAGGCGGGGGTGTTTGGGCTTAGCCTTGCCTTGGGCAAGAGTAATGGGATACCGCTGATGCTGGATGCACCGAAGGTGCATTTGGGGTACGTGAGTGTTTTTTAGGGCCGACGTATAACACGCTACCGCTTCCCTAACCCAAAGTCTAGTCCCAACTGGTTTACGCCGCCGCCGAGGTGGTAAGTAGTTCGGCCGTAAGCGACGGAAAAACGCTTGGTACGGAAGGCAAAGCCAAAAGAATAGCCAGCTCCGCTGCGGAAGTCGGTAAGGCGCAACTCTCGGCGCAGGCCGTGGTTGTAACCCGCGCGCAAGCGCAGGTTGCGCTTTTTACCAATCATCAGTTCTCCGTTGAGTACGAAGTGGCGGGCCAAGTTGTCGATGAATACCGCACCGGCTCCGCGCTGGGTTTCTTCTTCTCCGAAGGCGAGGAAGATGGACTCATCTTCGGCGTCGGGGTCGTCGTACAATACGTTCCACCGGTCTAGGTAACGGTAAATGATACTGAACCGAAACGGCAGGTAGCGCAGTTGTTTGTTGATGCCAACCTGTAGCTCGAAGGGTAAGGGCTCAAAGCCACTTGTTTCGTCGTACTTACTGATCTGCCGCCCTGCGTTGCGCGCAAGAAAGGAGATACCGAAGAGGCCGGAGGTGTCTTTATAGTGTACCGCCAAGTCAACCCCCAAACCAACGCTGTTGTAGCCTGCTAGCTGTGAGGAAACGACCTTGAGGTTGGCCCCTACGCTCAGGCGGTTCTCGAAGTTGCGGGCTGCGCCCGCATGCAGCGCAAAGTCGGAGGCGGAGAACGTCCCGAGGTCTTGTCCCGTATCGTCTCTGCGCACCAAGTCTCCGCCGTAGCTGGCGTATTGCAGCCCGCCTTGGAGGGTCAGTTTTAGCTTATCCGAGTGGTGGCCGTAGGCCAGCGAACTGTTGGTGATGCCTGCGGGGTGAAAAGCATGGCTGAGGGCCGCGCGCTGGTGCATGAGCGGGTTCAATAGGCTGGGGTTCCGGGCCGCTAGGCTCAGGTCATCGTCCATCAGGGCAATGTGGTGCCCCCCCATTCCGGCCACCGTAGCCGAGTTCGGCAGGTTCAAGAATTCATAGGCAGAAACGCCGCCAACCTGCGCCTTGAGGCCGCACGAACAAGCAAAGAAGAGGAGGAAAAGGTAGTTTCGCATCGTAGGGGGGAAGGTTCGATGGTTAGACGGGACTTGCTGTGTAAACGTGGCTTGGGTTTACTTGAACCAAGAAGCATACTTCAAATACGCTCCCGCAATCCGCTCGATGGTGTCCTTCCGTTGGGCGGGGTCTAAGTCCTTGATCTTTTTTGCCGGAATACCCGCGTAGACGGAGTTGGCCTCGCAGCGCATATTGGCCGGCACTACCGCTCCGGCACCAATGATGACGTTGGGCTCAATGATGGCGTTGTCCATCACGATGGCGCCCATCCCGATCAAGACCGAGTCCTGAATGGTACAACCATGAATGATGGCCCGGTGGCCAATACTGACGTCGTTGCCGATCAAAGTAGCAGCCCGCTCGTAGGTTCCGTGGATGACGACGCCGTCTTGAATATTGACGCGGTCTCCGCAAACGATGGCGTTCACGTCTCCGCGCACCACGGCGGTGTACCAGACGGAGCAATCATCGCCTAAGACGACTTCTCCGATAAGGGTAGCGTTTTCGGCCAGGAAACAGTTGTTGCCAAAGGTAGGGATGTTGCCGCGGACGGGTACGATTAGAGGCATGGTATAGTAGTGTAGTTCGGTAGTAATGTAGTTGCTGCCGCTAGGGGCAGAACGGTAATGTTTGGAGTTAGCTATGCCACTTCGTGGCCAACGGCGGCTTCGAGGATGGCGAACCAGTCTTGGGTTTCTAGGTCGAGTTCGAGGGCGAGGCGCGTAGCGCCTAGGCGGCTTTTCTTGGTGGTCCCCACAACCGGAATCGGCCCAACGGGGTGCTTGAGCAACCAAGCCAACAAGATTACATCTTCGCCGACATCGCCGTATTTTTTGGCCAAGTTTTTCACCGTATCACGTAGGCGCAAAACGGAAGTAGACTCGCTCTTGAAGTATTGAGCGCCGCCGAGCGGGCTCCAGATCATCGGCCTTATGTTGGCGCCGAGGAGTTGATCAAAAGTACCATCGTAGAAACAATCGGGGTGCAGGGGATGGCATTCTACTTGGTTGGTAACCAAAGTGACCGACTGGCTCAGGAGCTGGAATTGGCTTGGGGTGAAATTGCTTACGCCGAAGGCGCGGACCTTTCCGGATTGCTCCAGATGAGCAAAAGCTTCAGCGACTTCGGCGGGGTCCATCAGCGGGCTGGGGCGGTGGAGCAGGAAGACGTCTAGGTAGTCGGTATGGAGGTTTTTCAGGCTCCGCTCGGCGGAGGCGATGATGTAGTCTCGGCTCAGGTCGTAGCTTTTCAGGCGGTTGTCTGGTCGGCGGCTGGTTTCCAGCCGGATGCCGCATTTGGTGATGAGTTCCATTTGGGCGCGGACGCTGGTGCCCAGTTCGTTTAAGGCACGGCCAAAGACCTCTTCGGTGGCGTAGTGTCCGTAAATATCGGCATGGTCGAAGCTCGTGATGCCAAGATCAAGGCAGTGGCCGATCATCTCCGCCATTTTGGGCGCGGGGAAATCACTGCCCCACTCGCCCCAAGTCATCGTTCCCGCAACGATGCGCGAAAGGGAAGGGCCGCTAGGCGAAAGTTGTACCTGATCTACTTTTGTCATTGGTCGTTGAGCTTTTGGGGCAAACGTTTTTAAGGGCGGTGAAGATCGTTGTTTGTTGGCCAAATTTAGTGCTTAATCGTTAGAGTAGCTCCGGCCGAGGCTTTCCAAGCCGAGTCAACCAGCGGAGCCGCTCAACCCACTAATCAATATTTCGCCTTACGTTTGGGCTACCACAAAACCACCAAGCCAATGAAATACCTCCACCTCGCCGTAGCGGCCCTCTTCGCCCTCTGCGCATACTGGCAACTCAACGACCCCGACTGGAACAAGTGGGTAGCCGCCTACGGAGTCGTTGCCTTCATTGCCATCCGGACGTTTTTTGGCGGCCTAAGGCCCATCGTCCCCTTGCTCCCTACCCTGGTGCTCTTCGGCTGGTGGACGAGTTACGTGCCCGAGTTCGTACAATGGATCAACGACGGCATGCCCACCATCACCGGCTCCATGAAGGCCGAAGCTCCGCACATAGAACTCACCCGAGAGTTTTTCGGCCTAATGATCTGCTGGGCAACGCTCGGGCTTTACACTTGGAGGGCTTGGAAAGCTCCCCAGCCCTCAAAGGAGGAGTAAAAGCGTATAGGAAGGGGCGGCCCCCATGCCCTAAAACTAGGGTGTGTAATGTGTAATGTATTCTCTCCACGTAAAACCCCCTCCCCAAACCCCTCCCCACGGGGGAGGAGCTTATAAAAACGCTGCGCGTTTTGATGATGTTCGGCGGACTAATTTATAGGCAGATTACACACCCTAGCCCTAAAACCCTTCCCTGCACCTGCGGCCGCGCCTTCTACTCGTACCTTCGCAAGCAGCAGCCTGAACACTGAATCACGGCGTCCGAACCGCCAGCCGCAAGGCCCGCCCCCACACAAGTACTTGGCCGCCGTACACGCACAACCAAAACAACAACACCGTGAAGCTGAGTGCCTGCGTACCTACATACCATGCTCTGCTTCCCAGATCAGTGAATAGGTATTTCAAGGCCAATACGTCGGCAATAGAGAGGATGGCGTAGGCGAGGATAAAGAGCAGCACCCCTTTCAGCAATTTGCGCAAATACCACAGCAACCTCGGCAAGCTGCGCCGGTTCAGCAACGCCCGTTTGCGCCGAAGATAAAGCACGCTGAAGAGTACGTAAAGCGGCCACCCCATCAAGAATAATGCTTGCTCCAGCCCTCCGTAGAAGGGGTTGTAAAAATACCGCCCAGCCTCGTGCCTAAAAGCAGGAACGAGCCAAATGAGTAGAAAATACAGCGTCTGTCCTATCGGTAACGTAAGGTGCTTTATGTCTGTAAGCCGAAAGCGGTAAGCAGGGTAAAGGCTGATTTTTACGTGGCTAAACAAGAGCACCGGGAGCCAAAGGCTAAAATAGATGGGCAAGTAACGCAACCACGGGTCGGTCTCCAACCAACCACCAAAGTCTAACGCAAAATGCAATTGGGTAAAGCCCGAAAGCAACAGCAGCGTGCCGTAAAGCCGGTTTGCGCGCCGTTCACCAGACTGCTTCAGGAAAAATAGGGCACCAATAGACAAAGCCGCAACAATGGCAACAGCCATAAACAAAAGCGGAATAAGTACTGGTAGAGCGGGCATAACACAAAGGTAGGGTGCAAAAAGGTTAGCACGACAAGTGATGGAGCTAGTGCAAAAAAATTACCGGCCCTTCAGTTAAGAAGTTCCGGTATCAAAAGCTAGTAATCAAATAAATTTCAGGAATCAAATACTTCTTTATGGGCTTTAGGGTTTATTCCATTTTTTAGGCTATTTACTGGAAATCTCTAATGAACCATTCTTGATCTGGCGCAAGCCACTCTTCAGGTACTTACAGATTTCTTTCTTGCTGTCTTCGGTTAGGCCATCGAAGTTTGCAACCTGGTTGAGCAGGGTGTCTTTTAGGCTCACCAAGTGATCGGCAGCATCGTCGAAGTTGGGCGCATCGGCAAATTCCCAAATCAGAATACGGTCAGTAACCCTGTTCTGGTTGAGGTGGCTCATCCCTTTGGCGTAGCTGGCGTTTACGAGGCCGGTGTAATCGAAGTCGTAAGGGACAAAGACGTTTTGGCCGTCGGCTTCGGTAATCATTTTAAGGTTCCGCACCATGCGGGTGCTGTAGTCGATGTTACCAATCATGAACTGAAACAAGGCGACGGTTTCGGCGTTGGCTACGTTGCTAAGCGGCATATTGTAGCAGTCGTTGCAAGCTTTGGCTTCGAGGCGGTTCTTCATTTCGTCGACGTCCTCAATGAGGATAGCGTAGCTGGTGGTCGTGCTACCGTCGGCAGTGTTTACGTAGGTGATGGTTAGGAGCTGGGTGCGGAAGCTGGCTTCGTTATTGACGGTGCGGTAGAGTTCGTAGACGAGTTGCTCGCGGAGCAGGGCGTCTTGGCCAGCTTCGTCGTTGGTGCAGTGGGTTACCAGTTTGAAGTCGTTGTGGGTATTAAGGCCAGCGGCGCGAAGGCCAGCTTTCTTGAAGCGTAGTTTCAGCGGGGGCATCGCGCAGGTCTTGCGGCGGAACTTCCCTCGGACGGCAACTTCGAGGTCAAGGACTTCACCGTTCTGAATTACTTGGGCAGGCATGAAGTCTACCTTTCTGCGGTATACTTCTAAGCTGTCGAAGTTGACGTGTAGCTCAATGTTGGTGTTGTTCTCCGCCATCCAGCGGTCGAAGATGCTGCTTCCCACTTTCTCAGTGCTAGAAGCAAAAATAGTACAGCTAATAAGAAGACTGTAAAGAGAAGTGAGGAAGAAGCGTTTCATGATCTTTTATATTGATGGGTCTGTTTTAAGAGACTCGCTTTTTATTAAATGGTTGCACTTAGTGAGGGTGTTTTATTCCTCTTGTGCTTTGATGAATCAAATGTCGGGGTAGCAGGTCGTCTCAAAAAAATCGTTCGACGAATGCTTGTCCAGTTCGACGAATGCTTGTTTTTGTCGTTGAACGGGCGTGACTTTATACCCCTTTACCGTCTAATCAGCCATTTTTGAGCGTTCTCAGAAGTTGGCGCGGCCGCAGGTGCGGAGTAAGTTAAACGGCAATAATAGCTGTGCTAGGATCGTGCCAAAAACTTTTAACACTGCTTATCAGTTACTTACACCTTAAATTTATTCTTCACCTGTCCGATTCTGAACGCTTGGGTGTACGGTATTGGGAGGCATTGGGGCATATCACGGCGGCGGAATTGTATTACAACTCCCCATTCCCCCTACATTTACCCTCCCAACCCATTGATTATGCTCTCCGGACTCTCCCTCTTACTCGCCATTGCCGTAGCGGTCGTTTTTCTGATTGTCAGTAGCAGTAAGCTCAAATGGCATCCGTTTTTCGGGTTGTTGGCTGCGGCGGCGGGGCTTGGTTTGGTAATTGGACTGGATTTGCCGACGGTCACAGGTTTGCTGAAAGAGGGCTTCGGGGGGCTCATCGGGGCGGTGGGTTTGCTCATCGTTTTAGGCAGCGTTATTGGGGTGAGTCTGGAGCGCTCCGGCGCTGCGCGCCGGATTGCCGACCTCCTGATCGGCAACGGCAGTCACCCAGGGCTGCGGCTGGTGGTGCTCGGGGCCGTCATCTCCGTACCGGTGTTTTGCGACAGCGGTTTCATCATCTTGGCGGGTTTGTTGCCTGCGCTGGCCCTGCGGGCCGGCAGCAAGATCGCTCCGTTGGCCCTCAGCTTGGCTGGGGGGCTGTACCTCACGCATACGCTCATCCCCCCAACGCCGGGGCCACTGGCCGCAGCGGCCAACTTGGGCGCAGACGAGTTCGTCGGTACCATCATGCTCCTCGGCGCAATCGTCAGCCTGCCGGTCATCTTCGTTACCTGGAAGGCCAGCGGTTGGCTGGGCAACCGAATCAGCGCCGTGCTCCCTGCCCAGCCCGAGGGCGAAGACGCGCCTCCCCTCCCCTCTTTGCTTCAGAGTTTGTTGCCGCTCTTGGTCCCCATCCTCCTCATCGGCTTGGGCTCGGTCTTGAAACTCGCCACAGACGGCATCGGCACCGAGGCCTATATACTATGGTTGTGTGACCCTACCGTTGCGCTGGCTTTGGGTTGTGTCCCTGCTTTGTTGCTCCCCTCCTCCGGAACGAAGGCCAGCTGGATTGGGGACGGACTGGCCCTAGCCGGCCCCATCCTGATCATCACGGGTTTGGGCGGCGCCTTCGGCGCCATCCTGAAGGCGTCCTCTTTGGCCGACGATGTTGCGCTGTGGGCCGGCGAAGCGGCCCTCTCCCCTACCGCGCTGCTTTGCCTCGGCTGGGCCGTGGCGGCCCTGATGAAGACGGCCCAAGGCTCAAGCACCGGCGCACTAGTGATCGCCTCCGGCATCATCGCGCCGCTGCTGCCGCTGGCGGGCTTCGAGTCCGCTACCGATCTGGCCCTCATGACGCTCGCCATCGGCGGCGGCGCAATGACGGTTAGCCACGCCAACGATTCCTACTTCTGGGTCGTCACTCGTTTCTCTGGCATCGAGGTGGCAGATGCTTACCGGAGCTATACGCCGCTTACGGCAGTGATGGGGGCTACGGTTTTGGTGGTGGTGGTTTTGTTGGGGTGGGTGATTTAACATAGGTCATTCCCCAACAAAAAGCGCATCCATCGTAATGGATTGATCTACGGTGCTGCGGCTGTGCGCGTTTTCCGTGATCGGGAAGGTCTGGATTAGGGTTGTCTGGATTTGCTTTCTCGTCTTGGTTGCGGCCTTAAACAGGGTAACTTTCCGGCGAAGGGCTTCCATACCTGCTTTGTCTAAGAGGAAGTCTTCGGCGTAGAACTTGATTTCGCACAGGTTGATTACGTGGTCGTTGCGGTCGATCAGTAAGTCTATCTGCACTCCGGGGATTTCTGGAGTCGAGCGGTGGAGGTAGGTAGAAGCCTCTGAGTACAGTCCTCCGATGCGGAGGGCCGTCCGGATCTGGTCTACGTGCTTAAGGCAGATATTTTCAAAAGCGTACCCACTCCAAGACTTCCAAGTCTGTGTTTGGCTGAGGCGTTGCCAGCTTCCTTTGCCTTCGTTGCGGCGCGCCTCAATGAATTTCAGGTAGAAGTAAGAGTACTCATCGGTCAGGCGATAACGAACATCTCGCTTTTTCTTTCCGAAATCGTAGTAGCCCGTGATGAAGCCAGAGCTCTCCAGTTCGTCCAGTATTTTGCTTGCGCCGCCGCCATCAGACAAGTCACTTGCGCGTAAGAGTTCTTTCCGCCCCAACCCGCTGCGCACTTCCGCCAACGACCTGATTACGCTTACGTGGCGGTCAGCATTGTCGAACAAGGCAAAGTACAGGTTGTCGAACTCAGATTTTAACAGGCCTCCTTCGGCAAAGCAAATAGCGTCGATGTTCTGCACTGCGCTCAAGCCCGGCACTACTTCTTTCAGGTAATGCGGGATGCCCCCCATAGCCATATAGAGCTGTAGCACGGGGTAACGGTCCATTCGGACACCACGACTGTGCAAAAATGCTTCTGTTTCACTCAGTTTAAAGGGCTTTAGAAATACACGCTTGGTGATTCGATTATACAGCCCACCTCGGTTCCTGACTACTTTATTGATCATCCAAGACGCAGCCGAACCACAAATTACCACCACGATGTTTCGGCGAGACGCCCAACTGTTCCAAAACAAACCGAAGGCACTCAGAAAACCAGACCTCGCGGTAGCAATCCAGGGGAGTTCGTCAAAGAAGATCACCTTCTTTTTTGCGTCGGTTTGCCCTTCTAGGTATTTGATGAGCAACTGAAACGCCGCCTGCCAATCTTTGGGTACCGCAACCGGCAAAGTAGTGTTTGCGTACTGGTTCAGTTGGTCCGCAAAGTTTTGTAGCTGTCGGGTTTTGCTACTGTTCTGCAAGCCCGTCATTTCAAAGGCCAATTGCGCTCCGTAGGCTTCTCTGATCAAATAGGTTTTCCCTACTCTGCGCCGACCAATGACCGCCACCATCTCCGCTTCTGGGCTATTGTAAGCCCTTCTCAAAACCGTCAATTCTTCCTGACGGCCAACAAACTTTGTCTCTGAAACCTCCATAATAAGTTGTTGTAAGGATACATTTTAGGGCAGTTACAGCGGATTATCAAAATGCATATTCCGCTGCAACCATTCAAAAATACGCCCTTGCAGCGGATTATCCAAAATCATAAGCCGCTGCAACCGCCTCAAAAAAGGTAGTTACAGCGGATTATGCAAGCTTATATCTCGCGGTAAGTCTGTGAAAGATGTACCACGGATGGTTTCAGGATCTGGAGATAGGGCACTACCCAAAGGCAGCGGAACCCTCACGGCCTGAAGGCCGGGCAACCCTACCTCACCACCGGAATACGCACAACACTAGGATACTCCGCTGAGTGGTGGACCATATTTTGGGCCACTACGCCTTTGCTTTCGTCGTAGTTCCGGCCACCGGTGTTCAGGTTGCGGCCGAAGCGGGGGAAGTTGGAGCTGGAGACTTCGATGCGGATGGAATGGCCGGGCTTGAAGTAGTTGGCCGTAGACATTGGCGTGAGGTCCACTTTATAGACCTTGCCTTTCTCCATGAAGACTTCCTTATCGTAGCCTTCGCGGTAGCGGACGCGCTGGATGGTTTCGTCGAGGTTGTAGGCGGTTCCGTCTGGGGCTACGTCGATGAGTTTGACGGTGAAGTCGGTGTCTTTTGCGTCGGAGCTGACGTAGAGGGTGGTCTCGATGCTACCGGCGATCTCGACGCCGTCGGCGAAGGGTTCGGTGGTGTAGACGAGGATGTCGTTGCGGGTTTCCATGATGCGCTGATCGAAGGCGCCGCCTTTGACGGCGTTGCCGGTACAGCAAACATTGCCGCCGTAGCTGGGTACGGGGTTCATGGGGTCGTAGAAGAAGCCGTCGGGCTTGTCCGTTGCGGGGGCTGTGTTGCTGAGTCGGCCGTTGCCGTGGAGGGTGTTTGCGCTGCCGTCGGAGTCGAGGTAGAAGGTCTGCATTTGGGCGGCTGGCGGAGGCCAGGCGGTGCTGGTTTTCCATTCATTGCTCCCCATAACATAATACTGCACCCGCGGCCGCGCCACCTGCTTCTCCCCTTTCAGGTGTTGGGCAAAAAAGGCTTCGATCTGTTCTTGGTAGTTGAGCCGCGCATCGCCAACGGAACGCTCGCCAACGATGGTGTTTTCGGTTGCCCGCGTGTACGCGCAGTGTAGCGTTGGGGCGATGACGAGGAACTGCTCGTCTCGCATCGCCTCCGTCGTCGCGTTCTTACGCACGTGGTTGAAGAGGGCGAGGTTGGGGCTGATGGAGACGTCGTACCAACTCGTGAACCAGAAGGCGGGCACGTCGAAGGGCATATCGTCGTGGTAGAGGCCGCCTTCATACCACGCTTTGCTGCTTGGGGTGCGGGTTACCATTTCTTCAAAGATGCCCTTGGGGCCGTTTTGGGCCCTGATGATGTCTTGCAGCGGCAGGGTTTTCAGGCCGTCTTCCCATTCCACTTTCGGGTATTCCGGGGCCATATCGTGAAATCGCTGGATGCGCAGCAGGTCTTCGCGCGTTGCGCTTGCGGGGATGCGGGGCCGCATGGGGTCGTGTTGGACGCTGTAGAGCCAGGCGATGAACAACATCTGGGTTGCGCCGCCTCGGTACCAGTTGCCCTGCTCCTGAAACTGTCCGATTTTGCCGACGCCCGCTCCGTAGCCCTGCGGCACAATGGCCTTGAGGGCGGGGTGGCCGAGGGCCGCGACGGCCATCTGCCATTCGGCGGTAGACGAGCAGCCGAGTAGGCCGATGTTGCCGTTGCTCCAGTCGCGGTCGGCCAGCCAAGTGAAGGCGTCGGGGCCGTCGGTGGTTGGCGTGCCAAGGATGTCCCAATCGCCCTCGCTGTAGTAGCGTCCGCGTTCGTTTTGCACTACGTAGGCGTAGCCGGCTTTCACCCAGTCGAGGGCGCGCTGGTAGGTGCGGGAGCGTTCTTTTCCGTCTACCCAGCCGTTCATCTGGTAGGGCGTCCGGCTCAGGATGATGGGTACTTTTTTGTCGGTTTTGGGCCGGTAGATGTCGGTGGCGAGGCGGATGCCGTCGCGCATCGGGGCCATGTGTTTCTGCTCGATGTGGGCGATCTCGGCCAGTTCGAGGTAGGCGGGGCTAGACTGGGCCGCTATTTGGGCGGGGCCGCAGGTGCAAAGTAGGAGTAAGAGGAGCAGGGGGAGGAGTTGGCGCATTGGTATTCTGGTATTGGTTGTGGTTGGGGTTGGGGAAGGTAGGCTATTTTTGGAAACGAATAGGTGAGGCTCAACTATTTAGTGGCGTCCCTACGTTTCCTATTCGTATCTTGTTGCTAAAGTTTGCGCCGTATGAAAAGTCCATTTCCGGGAATGAACCCTTTTATTGAAGGCTATAAGTGGCCGCCTTTTCATGTTTCAATGATCGTTTATATGCAAGAAGCATTGATCGATCAGATTCCTGAAGGCTTTATTTTGGAATCTGAAACAACGCTTTACATAGAAGAGGACAGCTTTAGGGAAAAAAGAAGTTATCGTCCTGACATATCGGTGTTTAACGAACCCCGTGAATCATTCACCGCTCCGAGCCGGACGGCAACGCTTACACCACCAGACCAACGCCGTAAAAAGCTGACCACCAAGCTTCGCTCACTCCAAATTTTCGATAGTGAGCGCAAACAACTAATTACATCCATCGAGCTACTCTCTCCTACTAATAAAATAGGTGAAGGCTTGGTCAGTTATCGGAAAAAACGCCGCGAAATGCAGCTCGCGGGCATCAATATTGTGGAAATCGACTTACTGCGTGGTGGTGAACGGGTAGATGCCGCTAGTGATCATGAAACGACTTACCTCGTTGAGGTGATAGAAGAATCCAATGAAGACATCTTAGAATGGCACATAGGCTTACTTGATCCTCTGCCGACAGTTCCCGTGCCCTTATCAGCAGGTATCCC
>CALEDI010000083.1 GCA_937949535.1 uncultured Lewinella sp.
CATCATCCAGTGTTCGGCGGTGTGGAAGTATTTGCCGTCGTGTTCGAAGCTGGAGGCGAACCACTGGCTCATGCAGCTGGGGCCGATGCGGTCTGGTAGGGGCCGGTGGCCCCAGAAGTAGATGTATTCGGGTTGTTGGCCGTTGGCGAGTTGGTCTAGCAGCCAGGGGTTGGAGTAGGTCATGGCAAGAAGGGTTAGTTTGAAGGCTAAACGAACTTAGTGTGGCGAAAAGTTGCGTTGGAGGTAGGGATTGTAAGAATATTGGTATTACACTGTACGAGTAGTATGTCAAGTTTGATTGTAGCACCAACGACGAGGCAGCTCGCTGCGCTCGAAACCTCACCCCCGGCCCCTCTCCGGTGGAGGGGAGGCGGCTCTGCTCGCTTCGCTCGTTGGGAAAAGTGCTAGAATCAAGCTTGAAACACCATTAGCGAAAAAATTTCTGAAACACAGGTTTCTGAAACCTTAATTTCAGAAACCTGTGTTTCAGAAATATGCATTACCTTGCAGCAATGCTATTTTACGGAAGAGAAGAAGAACTCGAAGTTTTACAGAAAAGTAAAACAAGAAGCACCACCAACAGCCAGATGACGGTAGTCATGGGTAGGCGTAGAATTGGTAAAACCCGCATGATTCTCCGAAGTCTTGAAGAAGATGATAAGCTGTATTTCTTCGTGAGTAAAAAAACGGAAGGGTTGTTGTGTCAAGACTTCTTGCGCCAGGTAAAAACGGTTTACAACGAAGAGCCGATAGGAGAGGTAACTCAATTTCAGCAAGTGTTCCAACTGGTTTGCATGATTGCTCGCCAGCGTCACGTTAACCTAGTGATCGACGAATTCCAAGAGTTCTTCACTATCAATCCTTCTATATACAGTGATCTTCAGCGCGACTGGGACCTCAATAAAGGGGAGATGAAATTGAACCTGATCCTCTGTGGCTCCATCCAATCAATGATGAACCGTATTTTTCTTGATGCGGGAGAGCCTTTATTTGGTAGAGCATCCAGCATTCTGCGGGTCAGTCCGTTCAGCCTTTCCACCCTCAGGAAAATAATGACAGACCACCAGCCGGGCTTTTCGCAGGATGATTTACTAGCACTGTATACCATTACCGGAGGGGTTGCGCAGTACGTTGAGTGGTTGGTGGAAGCCGAGACACTTACGCGAGCGCGGATGCTTGATACGGTATTCAGCAGTCGCTCTGTCTTTCTCAACGAAGGCCGCAACGGGCTGATTCAAGACCTTGGTAAAGAGTATGCTGTTTACTTCTCAATACTGTCTTTAATTGCTAACGGCTTCACTTCCCGTCCCGAAATAGAGCGCGTACTGCAAGTACCGATTGGTGGGTACATAACGCGGTTGGAACGCATCTACGGCATCATTAAACGCCGACGACCAGCGTTCAGCAAGGAGAAAACAACTACTATTCGCTTTCACCTTGCAGATCATTTTTTCCGCTTTTGGTTTCGGTTCGTATTCAAATACCAAGAAATGGTAGAGGCCAACAACCTGCCTGCCCTGAGAGAGATTGTAGACCGAGACTATAAAACCTTTGCTGGCCTTGCCCTAGAAGACCTTCTGCGCGAACAACTGCGCGAACGGCAACAATTCACTCAAATTGGTAACTACTGGGAGCGCGGAAATAAAAACGAAATTGACATCGTAGCCAGCAACGAACTCGACCGTACGGCTTTGATCGCCGAAGTGAAATGGCAACGCAAGCGCGTAAACCTTGCGAAACTAGAACTGAAGGCAGAGAAACTGGTACAAGCTAACCTAAAAGGATATGAAGTAGCATACCAAGCCTTGGGCCTGGAAGACGTTGAAGTTTAAAACCCAACCAGTCGCTCCCCCAGCTCCTTCCTTAATTGCTCTGGTTCTTCAAACCGAATACTGTCTAGCCCCAACGAGCGGGCGGTAACGCAGTTGCGCACGCTGTCGTCGATGAAGAGGCAGCCGGAGAAATCTCCGAGGTTGTAGGTTTCGGCCAAGTGGAGGTAAATATCGGGGTTGGGCTTTTTCATTTTCACTTCTCCGGAGACCATGATGTCTTCGAAGATGTCTAGGAAATCGAAGTTTTCTCTGGCCCAGGGGAAGAGTTCGGCGCTCCAGTTGGTGAGGGCGAGCAAGCGGTAGTTCCCCGTAGCATCCAAGGCCCGTAAAACCTCCACTGAACCTGCGATCGCGCCCGAAAAATGCTCCGTCCAGCGGTCGTAATACATCCTGATTTCGCGCTCCCATTTTGGGTGCTCGCGCACCAACTCTTCGGTTGCTTCGGCTACGGGGCGGCCCCGGTCTTGCTCCTCGTTCCAGTCTAGGTGGGTGATGTTTTCCACGAACCAGTCGGCTTCCTCCGGTGTGTCAAAAACCTTATTGTACAGGTTGCGCGGGTTCCAGCCGATGAGGACGTTGCCGATGTCGAAGATGATGGTATGGGGCATATTGGAGGAAGTAAAAAGGTTAGAGAACGGGCACAAATTAGCTATTTCCAGCTACCCCGACCGAGGTGTAAGGTGGCGCAAACGCGGGATGCAAAACGAGGTCTTGGGCAAACGCTCCTCCGGAATTGATCTCCATCCTCACAGACTATCCAGATTATTCCCTACGTTCAAAACATCACGCCCCACAAAGGTGTACTCTTTTACAGCCAGTTCTTCCCTCTTGGCCAAGCAAAAACCTCAAAATTTACATGGATCAGATCACCATCCTCTGGGCCGACGACGAAATCGACCTGTTCAAGCCCCAACTCATCTTCCTGAAAAAGAAAGGCTACGAAGTAATCACCGTAACCAACGGCCACGATGCCCTAGAGGAACTGAGTGAACACGGCGAGATCGATGTCGTCTTCCTAGACGAATCCATGCCCGGCCTAACCGGCCTAGAAACCCTCAGCCGCATCCGCGAAGCTGGCAACAGCATCCCCGTAGTGATGATCACGAAGAACGAGGCCGAAAGCGTGATGGAAGAAGCCATCGGCAGCCAAATCGCCGGTTACCTCCTAAAGCCGGTCAACCCTATGCAAATCCTCTCGACGCTCAAAACCATCGTCGACGAAAAACGCCTCGTACGAGAAAAAACCGACACCGACTACCAGCAAGACTTCCGCCAACTGATGATGCAAATCAACAGCGGCCTCGACAGAGAAGAATGGGTAGACATCTATAAAAAAATCATCAACTGGGAACTCCGCCTAGACGAGAGCAAGAGCGAACAGATGGGCGAAATCCTTGCCGTCCAGAAGCGGGAAGCCAACGCCGAGTTCAGCAAGTTCATCGAACGCAACTACCTCGATTGGGTGAACGGCGAAGACGCGCCCATCATGTCTCACAACCTGATGCGCAAGAAGGTCTTGCCCCACCTCAACAAAGAAGTCCCAACCGTGATGATCCTGCTCGACAATATGCGCTTCGACCAGTGGAAAGTCATCGAACCCTACATCTCCGAACTCTTCAAGGTAGAGGAAGAAGACTACTTCTACAGCATCCTCCCCACCGCAACCCAATACAGCCGCAACGCCATCTTCGCCGGCATGATGCCCTCCGAAATCGCGAAGCACTACAAAGAATGGTGGAAAAACGACGCCGACGAAGGCGGTAAAAACATGCACGAAGCCGACCTGCTCGGCAAGCAACTTGAGCGCGTTCTCCGCCGAGGAGACATCAAATGGGACTACACCAAGGTGACGAAGACCAACTTCGCCCGCCAAATGCAGGACCGCGCGCTAGACTTCCTGAACAACGACTTTAGCGTCATCGTCTACAACTTCATCGATATGCTGAGCCACGCCCGTACCGAAATGGAAGTACTCAAAGAGCTGGCCGGCGACGAAAAAGCCTACCGCAGCCTAACCCGTAGCTGGTTCGAGAATTCCCCCCTCTGGGCTACCCTTCGCAAGCTCGCTGAGCGCGACGTGCAGCTCATCGTCACGACCGACCACGGAACCATCCGCGTAAACACCCCCAGCCGCGTCGTCGGAGACCGAGACACCAGCACCAACCTGCGCTACAAACTAGGCCGCAACCTCAACTACGCCGAAAAAGACGTGCTCGAAGTTCGTGACCCGCTTGAGGCCAAGCTGCCCCGCCCCAACCTCAGCTCTACCTTCATCTTCGCGAAGGAAGACAAGTTCTTCCTCTACCCCAACAACTACAACTACTACAACAACTACTACCGGGATACCTTCCAGCACGGCGGTATATCATTGGAAGAAGTTATTTGCCCGGTTATTCGGCTGCGGAGCCGGTAGGCTAGAACGTTAGCTGTACCCAACCGCAACCGCCAGCAGCAGCCCCAACCAGGCCCAGACCAACAACATTCCCGTAAGCGGCAGCGCGAAGCGCAGCCAGCGATCAAACGGTACGCGGCAGAGCGACAACATCGCTACCAGGCCGCCCAATGAAGGATTGAAAAGGTTCGTCACCCCGTCTCCGATCTGGAAGGCGAGGATGGATATCTGCGGGCTCAGGCCCAGCTCGTTGCCCAACGGAATCATGACGGGGAGCGTCGCCATCGCCTGCCCGCTACCGGAGGGAATCAGGAGGTTGAGGCCGCTTTGTCCGATAGACATCCCGATGGCCGAGAGGTAAGTTGGCAGGCCGCTCAGGGCGTTGGCCAGTCCGTTGCTGATCGTGTCCTGGATTTGGCCTTGCTCCATGAGTACACTGACCGTTGTTGCCATACCGATGATGAAGGTTGCTGGGGCCATCTGGGCGATGGAGTGGAAGCCTGCGTCGGTCACCTCCTTACCGGAAAGTCCGCTCGCCAACGCCAGCGCCACCGTCACCATCAGGAAGATGGCCGAAGTATCGTTGATGTGGAAACCCTTGATATTGAAAACGCCGTAAAGCACCGCCGCTAAGCCGAGTAGGAAGATCACTAGCAGCATCCAGTTTTTCCCAGAGATGGCGTACGCTTCCAGTGGTTTGCTCAGCTTCATCCCTTCGGTATCCAGTCCCCGGCCGATGCCGCTTTCGGGATTGGCGATCAGCCTGCGGTAGTAGCGCACGTTGTACCAGGCGATGAGGGCGAGGCCGCCGGTGCAAAGAATGGTTCTCAACCACGCTCCGCTGAACAAAGGCAAGTCGGCGATCAAATGCCCGTTTCCTACCGTATAAAAATTGATCGGGGAGAGGCCGAAGGCGACCGTCATCCCCCCAACGCTTACTCCAGCCGCCAACACCAAGTCTCCGCCCAAGGCCAATACCACGATGGCCGCAATCGGGATGGTCGCGATATTGTTCTCGTACCCAACCATGATGCCGAGTAGGCCGTAAACCAGGGTGAGCAACACGAGGAGTATTTCCGCACGCCCCTGCTTCATAGCGGGCTTTTGAACGGTCCCATCTGCGCGTAAGCCGTGCTCTGGCTGCGGGCTTTGCTTACCGCCGCCCATCAGGTACACTACCCTACCGATGACGTTTTCAATCGTCTTGCTCCGCTCCAACAAAGAAAACATCAGCGCGCTAGCGAGGCAAATGAAAATGATCGGCGTAGCTCGTTTATATCCTTCGGGGAAGGCCTTGAAAATGTCGAACAGCCCAAGCGGCGTAGCCTCTACTTCGCCGTAGCTACCGGGTACTACCCGCATCCTGCCGCTCACTTCCATTCGCTCATACAAGCCAGCCGGCAACAACCAGGTCATTGCCGCCACCACCAAAATGATGAGGAACAGCATGATTAGCGGGGAGGGGATCTTGGTGTACCATTTCATAGTAATGTAGTTTGGTAGTAATGTAACGTGAAGTTTGTAAGCACCGGACGCTCAAAGGATTATTTCTACCTCGACTTCGTCAGAGGCAGAAATAAACGCTTCGAGGTCCTGAGTACGCTTCAGGACCTCGAAGTGTTCGACTGAAATGCCTGGCGTAGACGGCATTTTAGTCGATCCTTTGAGCGTCCGATATCCAAACCTCACGTTAATGTAGTCGTTGCCGCATGTTGTGGGGCACGGTAGGATTGCGCAAAACTACATCTGGAAGTTTAAAGGAGGTTTTGGTGGGTTTGGAGGAAGCCCATCAAACACGCCTATCACCGCCAAACAATCCGGTAGCTCAGCACGGGAATCAACCCCAACTGAAACCGCTCGTT
>CALEDI010000084.1 GCA_937949535.1 uncultured Lewinella sp.
CCTAGGCTGTCCAATCCATACGGGATAATCCGTACGTCGTTAAGCACGACTGGTTTTCGAAATTGTACCCGCAATTCGTAGCTTTGAAGTACGACCAACAAAGCGGAACATGCGGGTACTTTACAAAAATACGTTACATCAACTAAATCACCTATGCTGTGGCAAAAAACGGCGCATCGAAGTGCTCCGCGCTCGCTTGCGACGGCGAGATGCAAAAATTGTCCGGCTTGAGGCGCGAATAGAAGAGTTAGAGGTTCAGTACGAGCCTCGCCCCCTGGCTGGCCATACTTACCCACTACAGATGATTGCACTAGCTATCTTCATTCGGGTACACGCTAACGGATCACTTCGCTGCGCGGCTAAGACAGTTGGATTTTTGGCTCAACTCATGGACTGGTCCTACACTACTCCCGTTCATGCCACGGTTGACAACTGGGTGCGCCGCTTAGGATTATTTGAACTCCAGCACGGTGCGGCTAAGCAAGGGAAATACGTTGCCGTTATCGACGAATCAATTCAGATCGGATGCGAGAAGGCCTTGTTGATGTTGGGCGTAAAGCTGCATCCCGATCGTTGTCAGACCTCCCCTCTACGCTTCGAGGACGTAGAAGTTTTGGGCGTACAAGTGGCGGAGTCCTGGACGGCTGATGATGTGGAAAATTTCATCACCCGACATGAGGAACAACACGACCAAATCGAAATTGCCTACGCTATTTGCGACGGAGGCGGGAATCTCAACAAAGCCTTGATTTCCAAGGGTATTACCGTAGTGTCCGACTGTAGTCATAAGCTCATGAACGCGCTCAAAAAATCACTTACTAGTTATGATGCCTTGAGCCGATTGACAAAGTTCATGGGGAAGTACCGAAGCAAGTATATCCTGAGCCAGAGCAGCCATCTTTGCCCACCGACATTACGACGCAAAGATCGCTTCCTGCGCTTATTTACGGTAGTAGACTGGGCAGATCGTATCGATGAGTGCTGGTCTACTCTAACGGCTGCTCAGCGAAAGGAGTTAAAGTATCTACGTAGTGTCAACGTAAGGAATTTGTTGCGAGAACTGCGCCAACTGCACGCCTTGATAGTAATAATCAGCCAAATCGTTAAGTCTATCGGGATCAGCCAGCATAGTCATCAACGGTGGTTAAAAGAACTGGGTGAGTACAAGCAACGAGCCAGCCTAAGCTGGAGAAGTGAACAGCTCGTGAAGACTATCGAGCAGTACTTCACTGACCATCTTACCCTAGTAGGTCAACGTGATCAGTTGCTATGTTGTAGCGACATCATCGAGTCCACCTTTGGCCATTACAAAAACAAAGGGGGGATGAAAGTAATCAGTTCTGATATCCTTTATTTACCGCTACTGGCCAAATCGATCACCATCGATTATGTGGCCGAAGGGCTCAGCAAAACGAGTCAAAAGGCGGTAGACACCTGGCATAGGCAGAATACCTGCCCGACTCGGTACAGCAGGTTACGAGCCGCGAAAAGCGCAGCCGAACAGCGGACGAAGAGAGCATAGTAGATTGGACAGCCTACCCCCATGCCCCTAGCAAAAGCCTACAGAATAGAAACCGAAAGACTAGTCATCAGGTGCTACGCGCCGCAGGATGCCATCTTGCTGAAAAACGCTATTGACCGAAGCCTCGAACATTTACGCCCATGGATGCCGTGGGCTCATCATGAGCCCGAGAACTTAGCCGCTAAAACAGCGCGGTTACGGAAATATCGAGGCCAGTTCGACCTGGGGTTCGACTACGTGTTCGGCATTTTCAATAAAGATGAAACCGTTCAGATTGGTTCTACGGGCCTGCACGCCAGAGCGGAGGAGGGTGCCCGAGAAATCGGTTACTGGATCAGCGCAGACCACATCAATAAAGGCTACGCTACCGAAGCCGCCAAGGCCCTCACAATCGTTGGCTTCGAGGTAGAAGAACTTGATCGGATTGAGATACACTGCGCCCCCAACAACGCTGCTAGCCTGAACGTACCCAAGAAGCTCGGCTACCTACATGAGGCTACGCTCCGCGAGCGCCACACCGGCCCCGAAGGGAAGAAACGAGACACCATGATCTGGACGATGTTTAGAGAGGACTACCTAAGCAAACCCAAGCAGCAACCCCAACCTAAGGTTTTCGACGTAGTGGGGGAACAGATTGAGTGGTAGCGCAACCGCCGCCGCCATCACATCCCCGGCACCACCATAACCGCATTCTGCATCATGCGGCTAGGCCCGCGCCAGAACATTCGGTAGTGGGGGTTGTCCATGAAGTAAACGATTTGGCCCCGGCCTAAGCGCCGGACGCCCGCCCAGGTCTTGCCCGCCAGCGCGTCTAGATTGGCTTGCGAGGCGTAGCCTGCGGCTAGCAGGCTGTTGGGTTCCGCTGCGTAGCGGCCAACGCTCTGGAGGTTGGCGTCGGGCACCAAACCTTTATTGCCAAACTTGAGGGTATAAACCTCAGATTTCACCCCAAAGGCCAACGGATGGCTAACATCTACGGTAGCGTTGAGCGCAGAACCGGGGATGCGCTGCTTGCCGAAGTAGTCCGTTCGTTCGTCGAAGTTGAGGGCGGCAGCGGCGGCTTTGTCGTCGTTCTCAGGCTTGCTGATGGTTTGGGTGGTTTGGAAACCGGAGCCTTCGGTAAAAAACTCCGCGCTTGCGCCAATGGCGACCACGGTTCCTCCGGCAGAGATCCAGTCGCGCAGTTTGCCCTGTTCGGCTTGCCCAAACAACGCTTTGAGGTTATTGGCTTCGGGCAAGATCAGTACGTCGTAGTCGTTCAGGTCGGCCAGTCCGTAGCGGGACCCAAACTTCGGGATGGCGGTCTGCATCAGGGTGGAGGCCCGGATGCGGTCTACGGGCAGTTCGGTTTCCCAATCGAAGAGGAAATATACCTGTCCGCTGGTGTAGACGCTGAAGGGCGGCTCTACGAGCAGGGCAACCTTCGGTTGCTTGACGGGGAAGTTGCGGGTACTGGCGAGGTCCATGCCTTCTTTCATCCGGCCGGTAGCGAGGCGGTGTACATCAAGGCTGGCAGCTTGGGCGAGCTTCTGCATATCGGCGTC
>CALEDI010000085.1 GCA_937949535.1 uncultured Lewinella sp.
AGTCGAGCACGAAGTACTGCGAAGCACATTCTTTTTCGCTCACAGTACGAGGTACATATTTAGTCCTATACAAACCATCTTGCACCCTAGGAATTACGAGTTCTTTACGTGGCGAAAAAGTTCGCCTGTCGAGTTTGGAGAACTACACCCGAGGTGTGAAACGGCGTTCGTGTAAACTTGTGTATATTCCCTAGGCTGGAGGCACTCAACCCATCGCATATTCGCTAGTAGATTTAGCCGGTAATTACAGCAATACCCCTACCTTCGCCGCCGGAAAAGCGTGCCCTTCAACCTCCCCTTGCACCTGCGCGCCGCCGCCCTCAATATTCTCCTGTCATGACTGCTACGATCACGCTGAACACCAAAGAATACGGCCCTACTGGTTTTGAAGTCGAAATCAATCAGGAAGGGGAAGTTTTGCGGGTTGCTTCCGCTGCGTCTCAGTTGCCGGAAATGGTATTCAAAATCACCTACGGCGACCGCTGGGAAGCTGCCCGCGAGCATTTTCAACACCTCGCAGACAACCTAAAATACCGTGTAGAAGCTGCGGCGTGGCTGAACGATGTTTTGCCAGAATATAAGCTCTTGCGCAGGGCTTTCCGGAAGGCCTACCCCGACGCCATTCCGCAGCGGGGAGATGCGGCACCGCTGCATGCGCAGCGCGCTAATTTCTGGCTAGAAAACCCCGCCGCAAGGCCTGCCGTATTCCTACAAAAAAAAGTCTACAGCGGCTTTGGGGCCATCGCTCAATTGCTGAAACAGGGCGCGGTAAACCCCGACGCCCTAGAGCCTTGGCTTTTTTCGTTGATCAACCTCTTGCACGACGTCAGCGACCGCAAAGAAGTTTACCATTTGCTCGGTTTGCTCGGCACCCCGTCGGCGTCGGAGTTCCTGTTTAGCGAGTTGGAGCGGCCCGGCCGTCACCCCTACTCTACTGGCTTGCTGAACGCAATTGAGGCACTCTCTAGCCCAAAAACCACCCAACGCATACTGGACCTCCATCCGTCTTTTGCCGACGATTGGCAACAGCTGCAAGAGTACCTAAAAGTCGTTGCGGGCTTGCGCGGGGAGGAGGTTCACCGGGTCATTGTTTCTATTCTTCACCGCCATTCTTCGCTCGCAGCGGAAGCTTTTGTGGCCCTAAAAGCGACCAATCACCCTGCTCCGGAGGCCGTGATTCGGGAGAAGTTTGATGCAGAAAAAAGCCTACACTTTTTTGACCTGATTGCCGAGTTGATCGACCATGCGCCCGCAGCAATACGGGTGAACCTTGCGGAAATGAACGCGAAAGTAGACAGCCCCAGCCTCAACGCCGCCGCGCCGGTAACCTGGCCACAAATGCTGCCGCCAAACTGGGCAAAAATGGTACAAAACACCGACGAAACAACGCTTTTCGGCCTAGTTGCGGACTACCTCGACCGCAGCGAGCCGTGGTTGCAACGCTGTGCGTTGTTGCAGCTAGACACCTGGATCCAGGCCCAAAGCCAACCGCCCAGCATCCCCCTCGCCGTAGAGCAGCGGATGCGGCAACTCATCTCGTCTCGGCACGAAAAAGTGTACACCGTCATTCTCAACATCGCCGAAAAAGTCTTCCCACAACTGGCCGAGCAGGGGCTGATGGTTGATACCGTTTTACGACACGCCCGCACCTCCGGTTACCGGCTCATGAACGCGGCGGTGCTCAAAAAAGCCGCCCAACACCCGCCGTTGAAGGTGCAACAGATCAAACGTTTGCGAACGGCCATATTCCGGGCATCTGCCGAAGAATTGGACAGCTTGAAACGGTTGATTCCGTATTTTCGGTTTCTCGGCATTGGGGACGAATTGAAAAAACTGGTCGGGGAACGCGCAGTAGTTTTGGCCCCAGATGCTAGCTAATTTCGTTGGGTTAAGGTGTGCTAAACACGAAGACTTCCGCGTTTCATTAGGCGCGGCCGCAGGGTGCAAAGTGGGGTAAGGGATGCAGGGAAGGCACAACGTTGGTCCGTTACTATTCGCTCAACGTCGAAAAAAAACATCCCTTGATACATCCTTTTCGGTTCGCCGTCGTATCTATGGGTAAGTATTTCATCGTTATAGTTCTGACCTTACAGATCAAGCACTCATTTCACTCCCCACCATGCTGAATAAAACTCTTGCCGGATTTTTTGCTATGTTCCTAGGCGTATTCGGCGTTCACCGCTTTTACCTTGGGCAATGGTTTCGGGGTGTACTGCAGTTTGCCGGATTTTTTGGTGCGATCTTCTGCGCGGCAACCGTTGGCGACAGCGATGCGGAGGTGTTTTTCGGGCTAGTCATTGCCGTCATGTCGATCGCTCCCGTTATAACCGCCATCGTGTTCTGGGCAACCCCGGAGAAGAAATGGCAGAAAAAGTACGACAAAGACGCTCTGGAAGGCGAGCAGCCGCTCGGCATCGCCTCGCCTTATTCCCAACGCGACACCAAGGCCCTCAAGGCCGAAGGCATCCGGTACTACCGCACCGGAGACTATGACCTGGCCATCGAGGCCTTCTCCGAAGCCGCAGATATAGACTTGGGCGATGCGGGCACCCACTTCAACCTCGCCTGCTCTTTCGCCCAACTGGGCCAGTACGGCGAAGCCCTCCGCCACCTAGAGCTCTCCGTCACCTTCGGCCTACCGAAGCCGGAACGCATCGAGAAGCACCCCGCGCTGGCGGCACTGCGCAAGCACGCTTCCTACCGCAGCTTCCGCGCCAACAACTTCCGGAGGCTCAACCTCCTCGACCTAACGGAGCCGAAGGCTTCCGATACCAAAATCGTCGGGGAAGCAGAAACCATCGAAGACTTCAACGCCCCGCCCCGCCAAACACCGCCCAAAGCCGCCCCCGCCCTAGACCTCAACGCGCCGCCCCCCGGCCCAGACCTCCTCGAACAAATCACTCGCCTCCGGGAACTACACGACGCTGGCGTTTTGACGCAACAGGAGTACCAGAAACAGAAGGAGAAGTTGATGGGGTAGGTTTTTTAGTAGTGTAGTAATGTAGTCGCTACCGCATGGGGCAGGCAAGGATGCTCGCTCCGCTCTTATGGTAGCCATGCAACGCCTACCCAAGTACGGTAGTAACTAACGTGAGGTTTGCCCATAAGCGCCGGACACTCAAACCTCACGTAAACTACATTACTACACAACTACCGTACTACATTACTATCTTCGCTTCCATGTTAAGAACACTACATTTAATAGCAGCCTTTCTGCTCGTTGCAGCGCTAGGCGCGCAAGGTTTAGCCGGAGCCAAGAACTTGGACGGCGCGGTACTCGTCCATTTAGGCTACGGGCCAATGACCAGTGCGGGAGACTTAGGCGATCGTTTTGGTAGCGGTTGGTCTCTTGACGGCGGTCTGACGTGGGTACCCAAGAACTCGAACCTAGAGTTTGGTTTTCGGGCGCAGTATGGTTTTGGGACGGAGCTGAAGGAGGACGTGCTCTCTGGTATACGGACCCGCGAGGGCTTCATCATTGGCAACCAACGCGCTCCGGCAGACATTCAGTTGCGGCAGCGGCAGCTCTTCATCGGTCCGGCTGCGGGGTATACGCTGGCCTTGGGCCAGAACAAACGAGCGGGTATTCACCTAAAAACCAGCTTGGGTTATTTCTTTCACCGCATTCGCTTTCAGGAAGATGTTGTTCAGTCTGTTCCGCAGTTGCAGCCAAATTTATCGCCTAGTTACGATCAGCTTACAGGTGGTTTTGCTATCCACCAGTTCGTTGGTTACCAACAACTTGCGCTGGATCGGCGGCTGAACTTTTTCTTGGGGGCCGAGGTTATGGCAGGCTTTACCAAAGCGCTTCGTAATTTCGACATTCCTACCGGCGCACCGCCATCTACCGAAGGCCGAACGGATATCGTGCTTGGTGTCAAGGCTGGGCTCATCATCCCGTTGTACTTCGGTGAAGGACGGGAGATATTTTATAAATAGGAACCAGCACACCACCAGCTCCTTGACGCTTTTATACTACATCGCGGTTTCCGTTTACCACTTCGCCGTTCGGCTGGCGGCGGTATTTGGGGTTCAGCAGGCAAAGCTCTGGGTGGAAGGCCGGCGGAGCCCTGCTTCTTCAAGGCTTCCCTTGCACCTGCGTTCGCGCCCAAAAGAAACGCCCCTCCTCTGGATGCACTGCGCCAGCCTCGGCGAGTTTGAGCAGGGCCGCCCAGTACTGGAAGCGTTTCGCGCTGCCCGCCCTGATTGGAAAGTACTCCTGACCTTCTACAGCCCCAGCGGATACGAACGCTGCAAAAACGAAGCACTGGCCGACCACGTCGCTTACCTCCCCGCCGACGGGCCGCACCGCGCCAAAAAATGGATGGCCGAAGTGCGCCCCGCCGCCGCCATTTTTGTCAAGTACGAGTTCTGGTTTTTCCACCTTCGCGAACTCCGGCGGGCCAATGTTCCGACCTTCTTAGTCGCGGCCAGCTTCCGAAAGTCCCAAGCGTTCTTCAAACCTTGGGGGGGCTGGTGGCGACAGATGCTCGGCTTTTTCACCGCCATCATCGTCCAAACCGACGGCGACCAAGACCTGCTGACTAGTCTCGGAAAAATCAGCCCCGAAACGGTAACCGTAGCGGGTGATCCGCGTATGGACCGCACCCTACAGCTTGCTCAAACTCCTTTCGAGGACGAGCTACTCGAAGCCTTTACCACAGGCCAAAACCCAGTCATTATAGCCGGTTCGGTATGGCCGCAAGACGTTGCTTGCTGGCAAGCAATTTGGCAGCGTTTACCACCAAACTACCGCTTGGTTCTAGCCCCCCACCAGCTACACGAAAACGAGATAACGGCTTGGCAAACCGCCTTCAACGCCGTCCGTTATACGGAAGCTACGCCAAGCACAGTCATGGGCACACGGGTCTTAATTCTGGACACGATCGGTATCCTGAGCCGTGCTTACCGCTACGGAGATATTGCGTACATCGGCGGGGCGTTCAAAACGGGGCTTCACAATACGTTGGAGCCGATGGCCTACGGCTTGCCGGTGGTTTTTGGCCCGCGCTACCACAAGTTTCCCGAAGCCGCAGCGGCCCTGAAACGCGGCGGGGCGTTCAGCATCAGCTCGGCCAAGGAATTGTACGAGGTGCTCAGCCCTCTCCCCGGCGAAGCGTCGCGCAGCGCCCAACGGGCGCTCTGCGCCGAAAACGCCGGCGCGGGCCTGCGCATCATCCAAATAATTCTTCAACGCTAGTACCTTGAATGCTCCGATGCCATACTTCTACCTCGTCTTTCTGGTGATGTTCCTCCACTGCGCCAAGGTCACTGCGCAGGCAAGCCCCGACAGCCCCCAGAAGGCACTCAACGCCGTTTTTGAAAAAGGGAACCTGATGGCGGCGCTTTCCGGCCACGAATGGAGGCCGGGGCTCAACCTGGCCGCCGCCTATCTTCCCGTTGGGCAAACGATCAGCCTCAACGTCACGTTGCTCAAAGGTGTAGACTATGTCTTTCTGGCCTCCGGCCCCACGGAGCTAACCGATGTAGACATGTACGTGCGCGATGTTGCGGGCAAAGTACTGGCGGAAGACTTACAAGAAGATGGCACCCCCGTAGTTGAATTTCGGCCAGCGGCCAGTGGCACTTTCCAGTTGCAACTTCACCTCGCTGCGGGAACATCTGCGGAGGCTTACGTTGCCCTTTGTTTGCTCCGTCGGGGCGGTCGGCAAGTAACCGAAAAGGAATACAGGAACACTGCTGCGGGGTTCTTCATGGCTGCGAAGAAGACCACTTTGCCTCCCGTAGGTGCGCAGTGGCAAAAACAGGCGGGAGCGTGGTGCCTGTTCGGTTATTCGCTTCAGGAAAAAGACGGGATCAGCTTGGGGGGAATCCGACCTACTCCGGGGCAAAACATCTTTGCTGTGGCAGGCCCAGCGTCAGCTAAGATCACCTTACATTTGGCCAACCAAACAGGTACAATTGTAGCCCAGACAACCGAGCCGCAAACATTCCCCTTGCTCCGCTATACGTCGCCCCCAAATACAACGCTAGACCTCCGAATTGGGGTAGAACGTTCCAAATCGCACTTTTTGGCATTACTTGGCGTTCTCCATGAGTAAACCCAGCGGGATGGAGCACTACCCAACTACTTAGCTAGTCTCTTGATTAGCCGTTCCACCTGAACTTCTCGTCCGTTTTGGTAGCCGGTGAAGGACTTGATTATCTTTCCTTCCCCGTCGAGCACGTACATCTGGGGGATGCTATTGAATCCTAAATCGGCTTGTAGTTTACCGTCGGTGTCTACGAGGATATTGTATTTCCAGCCCTTCCGGCTGACCAATGGTTTGATTCGGCTCACCATGTGGCGTTTATCTACGCTGATGGCGAGTACCTGCGCTCCGTATTCATTTTCCCACTTACTTAGGTAAGCTTTCATGTGGTCCAGTTCCATGTGGCAGGGTTGGCACCACGTAGCCCATACCGCAATGACGGTAGGCTTTCCGTTGCCAACATAATCGGACAGAGCTACTGGTGTCCGGTCAATTCTCACCAAATCAGGTGTCGGGAATTGCTTCTGGGCACCAAGTGAAAAGGTAAAAAGAACGAGGAATAGTAAGGTAGTTTGCTTGAACATGGTTCTATTGGTTTGCCTATAAAGAACGGTGGCAGGAAGGGTCTGGTCGCACAAGGTAGGTTATATTTATCTTAATTTGTTCTGGGCGCGGACGCAGGTGCAAAGAACGGAACTCCTTGTGCGCGGTCAAGGTTGTTGGGGGCCTAGGAGGGTATAAACAAAAACGGTCATCCTTCCGAAAGTTGGAAGGATGACCGTTTTAGCTTACAATCAATTGCCAGCGGCGTTCGATTCTTTAGAAGTCGTTGATTGAGCGGCCAGTAAAGGACATTACGTTACGGAAGCCTACGTAAGACTTAGTAGTGTCTTGGTATTCGTAGGCGCGAGTGCCGTTCTGGAGGTAGAAGCTAACGTCTTTCCAGCTTCCACCACGGATAACCTTACGCTTGAGTGCGATGGGGTCATCGTCTTTTGCGTTGTAGCGGATATCTGGGTTGAAGTCATGCACGAAGCTACCAGCGTTCTCGTTGAACTGGGTGATCGTCCATTCAGCAACGTTACCGGCCATATTGTAGAGGCCGTAGTCATTGGGGTAGTAAGCATCAACGGCAACGGTGTAAGCACCACCATCGTCGGGGTAGTTGCCGCGCCCTGGCTTGAAGTTGGCCAACAGACACCCTTTGGTGTTACGGACGTAAGGGCCACCCCAAGGGTAGGGAGCGCTTTCTTTACCACCACGGGCAGCGTACTCAAACTCGTACTCCGTTGGGAGGCGGAATTCTTCGATCAGCGTTTCGTTGTACTGGCGCCACAACGAGCTACGCCAGTAGCTAAAGGCGCGGGCCATGTGCCAATCAATACCCACGATTGGGTAATCATCGTACGAAGGGTGAGAGAAGTAGCTACGCGCCATTGGCTCATTGTAGCTGTAGGCGAAGTCGCGTACCCACACAAGTGTGTCTGGGTAAACATTTACCTGCTTTTCCGTGATGAAGTCGGTCATGTCCTTACCGGAACCGCGGCCAGCGTTAGCGGCTGCGCCCCAGTCGGCTTCCTTATAAGTGTACTCGTAGAGCGCAGTGTTCACCTGCTTCTTACCAGCAAAACTCTCTTCTAGGTAAAGTTCGGCAAGGGTCTCGTCTTCGTAATCGAGTTCGATTTCCCAATCGATGCCTCCATTTTCGGTGAAGTCTCCCATCATATCGTGCGCAATAGAATCGCGAATCCAATTAAGGAACTGACGGTACTCGTTGTTGGAAATCTCCGTGTCGTCCATAAAAAAGCCATTGATGGTAATGGCTTTAGGGCGTTGGATGAACGTTCCGGAGATGTCTTGGTCACTGTTTCCGACGTGGGCGGTTCCTGGTGGTACGTATACCATGCCGTAAGGCTGTACGCCTTTCCAATCAGGGCGATCAAGGGCTCCAACCAGTTCACCGGTTTCGCGGCTTCCGCAGCTGGAGAGAGAGAGGGCCATTAGGGATGCGGCCAGGATGAGGTATATAAAATTCTTCATTAAAAGACCCGAGTTTTTTCCTCTTAGTTTCAAAAAGCGTTGCAAAGATAGACGAGTTGCCTTCGCTAGACAACTTTCCAGTAAACTTGGAAAGCTTTTTAACAGTGAGCTAGGCAGCTACGCGACGAAAACGCCACAGAGTATGGCCGTAGTATTAAAGTTGGTCCTTAAACCAACTTTTAACATAAATATTTACTCTTTGGCCCTCGGATAAAAGATGAGTGGCGGCGGGACACCTGCTCCGATGCGCTGACGAAGGTTGTATTTCAAGCTTATTTCATGGCTGCCCGTCTGTACTGTACGCAGGTTCGAGAGGGTAATATCGTAGGCATAAGCCAGCGCAACCTTCTCGCTAATGTTCAGCCCGCCTGAAACAACTACGGCATCTGAGGTAGGCCCACTATACCCTCGGTAAGCGACCCCTCCGAAGACGTTTTCCCGGAAACGGAAGGTCGCCCCCACCATTGTCTGCAACTGAGCACCGTCGCTAACCGCATAAACCATCGGGAAAGCCTCCCACTTGCGCAAAACATCGAATTTGGCCCGTAGGTAAGCGTGGTATTCCCGCTTCAAGACGTAGTCTACGCCGGGGAAGGCAATCGTTGCTTCGTTTAGGTTGCGGGCTGAAAGCCCGCCTTCAAACGCCTCAGACTGGTAGTAAAGCCCCGCTCCCAAGGCCAAGGAGCTGTTGTCTACTGATCCAACAGGTAGCAAAGCATCGTTATGAATGATCGTGTTGGCGTCTTCATACACGCCATCCGGCGTTCGTAAGATGGAACCGTCAAGCCCCAACTGCAACATCCGCGCCGAAAGCCCAACAGACCAAACCGAAGCCCCGCGAACCAACTGAAAATTGTAGGAAAGCCCAAAGCTGTTGAGCTGGCGCGCACCAATCTGGTCACGCTCGACCTCAAACCCAACACCGCTGCTCAAGAAATAAACCGGAAGGTGCGCACTAACGCGCTGCCCTACCGGCTGCCCATCCAAACCCGCCCACTGAGACCGGTACGCTCCGGTAACGCTCAAGCTATTGTCTAACCCCGCATAAGCCGGATTGAACTGCACCGGGTCTAACCAAGGCATGCTGTACTGCGCAAACTGCTGCCCTTTGAGTAAGGCGCAAAGGGAAAAAAGGAGTAAAGGAAGGAGCGTAAAGCGTTTCAACAT
>CALEDI010000086.1 GCA_937949535.1 uncultured Lewinella sp.
CCCCGCCCCCTATCGCGTAGCGATTCCCCCTCGGATTGCCTCGGACGAAGTCCGAGGACTCCCGAAGCCTCCACCACGAACGCCGCTTACCCGAACAACGCCCGAACCCCTCGCCCCGCCCCCTATCGCGTAGCGATTCCCCCTCGGATTGCCTCGGACGAAGTCCGAGGATTCTCGAAGCCTACACCACGATCGCCGCCCCTACCTCACCAACCCAATCAACGGCCGATAATCATCAAAGCGCGCATCTTCCGAGGCCGGTTCCAGCAGCGCGTCGTGATCCAGATCGAGGTAGAGGTCTTCCAGTTCGCCGAGGGTATCTTGGCAGCGCACCTCCACGATGCCGTCATGAAACTGCGCCCAGCGCCAGTTGTAGGTAGCGCGGACTTTCCGCAGCGTTTCCCGCTGCACCACCACCGCGTCGTCTGGCCCGCCGACGGTCTCGATGTTGGCAAAAGCAAGCTCATTGCGCGCAATCATTAGCGCGTCGCGGATCACGAAATAGGCCGTATGAACGGTGTCCGTCGGCTGTTCTTTGTTTTGGATGGCAAACTCGGCGTAGAGGCAAAGCTGCACGTCTTTGGCGTTGCGCAGCAGGTTCTTGAAAGTCGTTTTCCCGCGCCATTTCAGGTCTACAATCGCGACTTCGGCGCGGCCGTTGCGGTCGCGTTCCAGTACGAGATCGGCGCGGCCTTTCACGGGCTGCCCGCCCATCGGTTCTAGTTCGCCCTCCAGTGTTTCCTCCGAGCCTCGGATGCGCCAGCCGTTCTCTTGGAGGTAATCTACCAACGACCACGCGGCGTAATGCATCGTCCGAACGAACTGTACCCGCTCCGGTTCTTGGCCGTATTCCAGCAGGACCGCGCCTTCGTTTTCCAGCAGTTTCCGCCAGTTTGCATCGATCCATTCACCGACCATTTCGCGGGTGTACGGCTTGTTGTCGGCCTTGATTTGGTTCAGTAGTTGCTCAATGAAAAGGTGGCCTAGGTTGCCTCGCAGACGATTGTCTCCGGCGATGCTCAGGATGGGCGTGCCTTTCAGTTTGAGCTGATGACGGAACACCCATTTGTAAGGGTAATACAGCAAATCCTCCAGTGCCGTCGGTGTTTCGGGATCGCGCTCAAGGATGGCTCCTGGGCGGTCAATCTTGAGTTGCGGGACGGGCCCAGACAAGGGGTTTACCGGCACATCAGCGAAGCGCGGGGTGATTTTTCCGGCCAGCACGGCGGGGCTTTCGCCCGCCGCATCGATGTTTACCGTTATCGCGTCTAGCGCCCCATCGGGGAAGGCGGCCTCAAGATCACCAAGAAGCGGATGGGCTTCTACCAGACTGCCATCTACCAGGTCAGGAAGACAAAGAATTAGCTGGTCCCGAACATGCAAGACAGGGCGAAGTTGCGTCCAGGCAGACAGCTCATTTTGCTCTTCAGGACCGTTCGTTTGCATCCCGCGTTCGCGCAAAAAAAGTAGCTCCTCTGGGTAATATCGGCTGAAAAAATAGTCGGGTTCATGCTCAATGAAATCCCACCAAATCAGCTTGTCCAATTCAGGGCCATCCGGTGTTTTTAGCGCGGACGCAGGTGCAAAAATGGTTTCCAAAGCGCCGCTCTCCCGATGCTGAAACTGGGTTGGCGCAGGCTCATACACCGTTCGCACGAGGCGCTCCACCTCAAGGTAAGACAGCTCGGTTTCGGGCTGCGCGTCCAGCAGTTCCATTGCGCGGAGGGCTTGCGCCGCCAACACCAGCAAGCCGCTGTTTTCGGTATTCTTTTTCTTGAGTTCCGTGAACTCCTCCAACGCCCATTCGCGGAGGTTGTTGAAGAGCTCGCGCAGGTCAAACTTGGGCACCTTCGCGTCGCGGCCGAAACGGCGACGGCGAAACCACGTTTCGTACTGGTCTCGTGTTGCCTTCAGTCGGCTTTCCGGCCAGTTGCGCTCTTCTCTCATTTCCTTGAAAAACGCATCGAGCATCTGGAACCAGCGCGGCCCAAACATCCCCGGCGTATCCGCCAAAAACACGGCGATGCGCTGGCCCAGCCGCCAGTCTAGCGGCTTCGTGACGAGGCTGACAAACTCCATCACCCGTTCTATCTCCATCGGTTTCCAGAGGAAGGTTGTGACCAATTTGAGGACCTGCAAGCTTGGCCGCGCCAAGCTGGTAGACGGCACGCCGAGGCTCGGCATTCCTTCGGAAAGCAGGGCATTGTCTAGGGTTTGGTTGCGCAGCGGCAGCAATACCCCCGGTCGCCATTCGGGGTTGTTCTTCACCATTCGGGCGAGATAGGCCGCGATGTGGGTTTCGCGCCGCGCGCGCAGGATAACGAGGCTCCCGTCTCCGGCCAGCGGAGCGGTTGCTTTGTCGGTTGTTGTGGCGGCGTCGGTTGTGGCTGCACGTAGTATTTCTTGCCAGCGGCCGAGGTCGTTGTTCGTTACCGGCGGGGCGGGGTCTGGCAGTTGGTTTACGGTGTCGCCCAAGGCTTCTAGGGCCGTTAGTAGGCGGCGAACGCCGGGTGGCAGCAGGTGACGCGGCTCATTGAGCAGTATGCTTAGGCGAGGGTGCCGGTCTTCGGGCAGTACGCTCAGAAGCAGGCGCAGGCGGTCTGCCGTTCCGGGCAGTAGGCGAAACTCGTAGCGGTCGTCGTGCAGGAGGGCTTCCAGTTCGTGTAGCACGGCAATGCGGGGCGGCACCTCCTCCGTCGCCTCCTGATGTACGGGGTAGCCTGCGTCGATCAGTTCATCCCGGCGGCTCAGCAGTTCTTGCGCCGTGGCGGTCTGGTCGGCCTCGAAGGAGGCTTGGTAAAACAGTTCGGCCCCAGCGTCGGCTTCGTTCATCGTCAGGTGGGCGCTCAGCAGTTGGCGGTACTGCTCGTTGCGCAGTGCCTCGCGGTTGATGGCGGGCGCGCCCAAGGCGTAGAAGCCCTCCAAGTACCGCAGTAGCCCGGAGGGGTTCAGGTACATCCGGTCCGCAACCGTGGTTGGTGCGGCGGGCAGGGTCTGGGCGTCGGAAAGGGTTTGGCCGAGGAGGATGGTCATTTAGGCGGGAGGGGTTGTTGGGGGCTAAGGTAAGGGGAAGTAAGGGAGTGTAGTCTCCAAACTCGACAGGCGAACTTTTTTGTTGTAGAATTAGCGTCAATCTTATCAAGAGACAAACACTGGTTCTAATAACCAAATTATTCCTTTAAAGCAGTGACAAAAAAGAATTCGACTGGCGAGTTTCGTGGTAACTCGCCAGTCGAGCACGAAGTACTGCGAAGCACATTCTTTTTCGCTCACAGTACGAGGTACATATTTAGTCCTATACAAACCATCTTACACCCTAGGAATTACGAGTTCTTTACGTGGCGAAAAAGTTCGCCTGTCGAGTTGGGCAGCAGAGTTCATCGGAGGTGTAAAATTACGGGCTTAACTGTTTTCGTAAACTTATGTATATCCCATAGGCCCGGAGACCCTCAACCCAACCTTGCACCTGCGGCCGCGCACACAAAAAATGCCGGACCAGAACCAAGGTTCGCGGTACAAGGTTGGGTTGAGCACCTCCGGTGCGATCGGCCCGGAGGCCCTCAACCCATCCTTGCACCTGCGGCCGCGCACACAAAAAATGCCGGACCAGAACCCAATGTTCCAGTCCGGCATTTCTTTTTGCCCAGTAGAGCTAAAAGTTCCCTAACCCGGGTTCTGCGGCGCAGCGGTAGGCAACAGGTAAGCATGGTTAGCTAAAATCTGCTCAATACTGGCCTTCAATGCTTCATTGTCTGACCGGCGAACTTGCTGCAACAACGAACGAACGATGGCCTCTCCGCGCGCAATCTCCCCCGGGTAGCTGATCTGGCGGCGCTCCTCCGAGAGGCTGTCGTAGAAGTCGAGACGGTCCGCTGTGTTGCGCGCTAAGGCCTCCATCACGGGAGCTACGCGGTCAAACTGACCCGCCTGGAAGTAGGGCTGCAACATGAGCAAGGTCTGGTAAAAGAACGGGAAGTTCATGTCTGGGAAAGACTTGAAGTACTGGTCTCCGACTTGGAGCGCCTTCTCTACGTCGCCCTTCATCATCAGTTCGTTCATGGTACGCAGAATGACGAGCTGCATCGACTGGATGGCCGGTTGGTAGCTGCTCACTACGTGGGTGTCTTCTTGGTCGAAGTTGCCCCACTTCCATTTGTTGAGCACCATGTCGGCGGTCTTTTCGGCATTGATGTTGCCAGAGCCGATGAGGCCCAAGTTGGGGTCTACATTGCCGCCCGGCGTAACGGTTAGCTTGAGGGCGAGGCCTTCGAGGTCTAAGTAATTGTCGAAGCCCATCAGCTTGCTCCGCTGGCAAGTTACAGCCCAGTAGATCGGCCGGTCGTAGAGGTTGGAGTTGATGATGTCTAGGATGGCAATCTCGTCTTTCAGCAAACGGCTGTTGTTGATGCTGACGGGGATGCGCTGGGTAGGGCTTTCGCCTTCAGCCAACAACCAAGGCGCGCTCGCCAAGCGGCGCGGGTCTACCTGAATACCTACGTTACAAGTGTTGTACTGCGCCTCTAAATTAGACCCACCACGCAACGGCACGGGATTGCGCGTAGCGATCATGGTCATGAAGTTAGACAGGCTGATGGGTTGGTCTCGTGCGCAATTGCCGTCGGGGTTGGCGCGGTTCAGGTACGGTACTTGGTTGCGCTTGCTGCCCCGGAGCATATCTTGCGTAAGCGTCAGCTTGATCGGCGGCGAGTCGTTCATTTTGTAGCGCAGCAGGTCGATGTACCAGTCTACGGCAATGAGGCTGAGGTTAACCACCCGAACGTCGGTACGGATGCCTTCTACCTCTTGGGCGTACCAGAGCGGGTAAGTATCGTTGTCTCCGTAGGTGAAGATGATGGCGTTGGGGTCTACGGATTCCAAGAAGTTGGAGGCGTAGTCTCGTGCGCCAGCGTGCTGGGCGCGGCTGTGGTCGTCCCAGTTCTGGAAACCCATCAGTAGCGGAGCGATGAGGACTACGGCAGAAACTGCACCGGCTACGGCGAATCCTTGCTGGTTTATTTTGCTCTTTACCAGTTCGTAGATGGCAGGCACTGCCATCCCCATCCACATACAGAACACGAAGAACGAACCAACGAGCACGTAGTCGCGCTCTCGCGGCTCGTTTGGCGGCTGGTTGGTGTAAATGATGATCCCGATGCCGGTAATGACGAACAGCCCAAGGAGGCCGATGAATTCTGTTTTCCTCCGCCCTGCGTGCCAGAACAGACCGATGAGGCCAAAGATGAAAGGCAGCAGGAAGTAGGTGTTTCGGGCGGGGTCGTTCTTGGCTTGGTCGGGCAGCTCATCTAGGTTGCCTAGGCGGGCTTCGTCTAGCGGTTTGATGCCCGAGATCCAGTTGCCGGAGCTATCGTCCCAATCGTAGTAGCCTTGTTCACCGTTTTGGCGGCCAGCGAAGTTCCACATGAAGTAGCGCCAGTACATCCAACCGAGTTGGTACCTGACGAGGAAGCCGATGTTGTCTCCCTGTGTCGGTCTTCCGCTTGGGATGGCCTTGTTGGGGTCTAGGCCCATCCATTGTTTGTAGAGCGAGACGCGGCCCTGGGTGTTGTCGTACATCCGGCTGAAGAGCATCATGTCTTTCTTGGAGTACTCGGGCGTGATCTTGGTGGTTACGCCTTCTTCGTACTTTCCGTTTACTAGGCCGTAGCGGTCTTCAGAGTCGGTTTTAACAACGCTTGCGTTGAAGGTCTGGCCGTAGATCAAGCTCCGCTCGCCGTACTGCTCGCGGTTGAGGTAAGGCAGCAGGCTCGTTACGTTGTCGGGGTTGTTCATGTTTACCGGCGTCTTCGCTTCGGCACGGATCACGACTACACCGACGGTGCTGAAGGCAATCACCAAGAGGCCGAAACCAACGAAGAGTTGCTGCAACGCAGCCTTATTATTTTTGTGCGCGTAGCGCAAGCCGAGGAACATGACACCCCCCAAGAGCAGTACCGTCGGGATGGTCCCGGAATGTACCGGCAAGCCAAAGTTATTGACCATCGGGATTTCAAACATATGCCAAATCGTAGGAATACCAACAATGATGAAAGACTGAATGAAAACAATGATCACCACCCCCGCAACAACCGATGCTGCTAAGCCAAAGAAGCTGTTGTTAACCGGGTTTTTCTTGTAGTAGTAGAAGATGGCCATCGCCGGAATTGTCAGGATAGACAACAAGTGAACCCCAATAGAAAGCCCCGCAGAGAACAGCGCAAACAGCAACCAGCGGTCTGCCGAAGGCACGTCTGGCTTCGTGTACCACCGGATCATCGCCCAAGCGGTAAGGCAGGTAAAGAACAAAGACATAGCATATACCTCGCCCTCTACCGCAGAGAACCAAACAGAGGAGCAAAAGGCTGTTGCTAGGCCAGCCACCAAACCACTGCCAGCAACGGCAACGTTCTGGCCCGCTTCTAGCTCAGCTTCTTCGTCGCGCCCAATGAGCGCGATCTTGCTGAGGCGTATCGTCATCCACGCCACAAACGCAGCGGAAAACGCCGTACAAATACCCGAAGAAATGTTGACGGCGTAAGCAATCATCGCCGGATCGGTAGAAATAAGATCGCCAAACCAAGCAAAAACCCGGCCAATAACCAAGAAAAGCGGCGCACCCGGCGGGTGAACTACCTGCATTTTGTAAGCACCAAGTACAAACTCTCCACAGTCCCAAAGGCTGCCTGTTCGTTCTGCGCTCAGGAGGTAAACGAAGGCGGCAACGGCGAATACCAGCCAGCCGGTTAGTAGATGTAAGCGATTCAATTTTCCCATGGGGTAAGCAACTTCTTATATTGATGGTCTCTAGGCCCTCTAAAGGCCAATACGGGCTTCAGATGTCCGAAAGCTCCGCAAAGCTACCATTTTTAAGAATGATGGAGCGTTAGGGTCGGTTAATGATGGTTAAGGCAGGGTTTAGGTTGCAGGTTGCAGGGTTCAGGTTGCAGGTTGCAAGTTGCAAGTTGCAGGTTGGCCGTGTAACTTGCAACCTGCAACTTGCAACCTGAACCCTGCAACCTCCATCCTGAAATCAACAAAATCCTATGCATACCGACGAAGTAGTGAACAACCCCGAAGAATACCGTTTTGAAGTAATCAGCGGAGGCCTCATCTCTATGCTGGATTACCGGCGAGGCCGGTCTACCATCGCCCTGGTACACACGGAAGTTCCGGAGGAGTTGCAAGGCCAAGGCATCGGTAGCTCATTGATAAAAGGCGCGTTGACCTACGCCCGCGAGGAAGGCTTGAAGGTCTTGCCGCGTTGCCCTTTCACCGCCGCCTACATCAGCCGTCACGAAGACGAGTGGGCAGACATCATCAGCGAGGTCTGATGCTCGCCGTATTCCTCTTAGCGGCCGCCACGCAGTTTTTTTGTTGGGCAATGTTTAGCCGCTATGCATTCCCCACAACAGACGAACGAGCAACGGAAGAAGCCAAGCCATGCTCACCGGTCTCCGTCATCGTTTGCTTCCGCAACGAAGAAGCCCAGCTGCAAAGCTGCCTAGAAAGCATACTGAAACAGGAATATCCCGGCGGGTTTGAAGTCCTTGCCGTCGACGATAATTCTACCGACCGCTCCGCCGCCATCGTACACGAACTGGCTACTGAACACGGAGGCCAGCTTCGTTTACTTCAGCCCGGGCCTACCAAACCGGGCAAAAAAGACGCCCTCACCTTCGGCATCCACAATGCCCACCATGAGCACATCTTGCTTACCGACGCAGACTGCCTACCCCACACCCCCAACTGGCTTAGGCTGATGACCCGGCCGCTGCGCGCCGGGGCGGAGGTCGTACTTGGTGTTGGGGAGTATTCCGCTGAGGCCCACAAACTCGTTGACCGGTTTCAACGCTTCGAGGCGTTCTATGTAGCCATCAAGTACCTCAGCTTTGCGCGCCTCGGCTTGCCCTACATGGGCGTTGGGCGCAACCTCGCTTACCGGAAGTCTTTTTTCCTGCGCTCGGGCGGTTTTTCTGGCCATGCAGACCTGCCGGGCGGAGACGACGACCTGCTGGTGAGCAACAACGCCCAGGCCAGCGGAACGGTATGCGTTACCCATTCAGGGGCAAGAACGGCATCTTCTCTGGTTGGCAGTTGGGCCGTCTTTTTGCGGCAGCGGATGCGGCACCAGTCGGTTGGTTTCCGTTACCGCCCCATACACCAAGTGGCCTTGGGGCTGGTGGCACTTAGCCACGGATTATTCTTCCTGCTCGGCTTTTTCTTGCTCTTCTCTGCGTGGTGGAAGCTAGCTCTTTTGGCCTATGCGTTGCGGTTGCTCCTGCTTTTTAGCACCTACCGCAAGTCGGGTTTATTGGGCGCGGCCGCAGGTGCAAGGGGAGGGTTTAAAGCCTCGTCTCCTCCCGTCTGGATGCTCCCGATCTTCGATGCGCTGCTTGCGCCTTGGTACTTAGTACTTGGGGTGCTGGGGAGCTTGCCTGCTGATCGGTGGTGAGCCTAGTGGCAGGGTGTGTAATCTGTAATGAATTGTCTCCGCGTGCAAACCCCCTCCCCAAACCCCTCCCCACGGGGGCTACCCTCCCTACACAAGTTTATCAGGTAGGAATTCATCGGCGATAATGGTTTTTCATACTGCGGGCCAGTTTAAATCCTTCAAGCCGTTGCTTGAAAATCTTCATACCGTTAATTAGAGTTATTACCCCTGGGGGCCTTACATTGATGTTTCTTGGTGTCCATCCCCCTAGTCGAGCGATAATCCAAACGGCCCAAGCCATACTATTGGTAGGGTTTAGATTGGCCTGACTAGGCGTTCGTCCCTGGAGAGGAGGCAATAGTACCTTTAGTAACAGTAGTTCCGTTTTGTCAAAAACCAGAGCGGCACTATTAGGGGTAGTAAGTTTACGACCTTGCCTCAATCCTAGTACCCTGATCGCTTCGCCGTAGACTAGATATATGAGCCGTTTAATGGCTATCCCACTACTGAACTGGCTTTGTTCTAACTCAAACCCTTTGCTCTTTGTGAGCCGAAAGAAGTCTTCAATCCACCAGCGCTTGACATACCAAGCAACGACCTGAAGAGCTTGCTCTAGGTTCGTTACCTCGTGGGTGGTGTACAGGTACCAATGGATAGGCTCTTCGCCTTCTACGAGTTCTCCAGGCTCGACTATTTCCCTAACCTCTACGACTTGCATTGAAATCGTGGCGGGGCAATCTTTTTCTCTTCGCTTTATATTATCTGGACAAGCCAGCTCTACCGTTGACCATTTAATCATCATCTTGGCCGTACGGTCGCTCCGTTTCTTATTGCCCTTAATTTCTAGCTCGTACTCTTCTTGCCAAACCTGCTCATTCAGATAAGTATGAAGTAATTGTCCGTTTGCAAGCTTACGGTTCTGGGCACTTCGCACCAAGAGTTCAACGCGAGCATCAAGGGGGTGGGCGAAGAGTTCGTACATATCCGCTTCTCGGTCAGCAATTGCGGTAAAACTCTTGACTTCGGGCATTTTAGCTACACTATCCTCTATTGACTTGATCCAACGGTAAGAATGTTTTTCGGCAATTGGTAAGTTGGTGTAGTCTCTTTCTCCTTTTAGCTTGCGGTCCTTAGCTAAATGGTAAATCGTTAAGTCGGTAATCCCGAATGGGAGCCCCGTTGCGTCATCAATTCCTAGCGTCGGATGGACAAAGAGCCCTAGTGAACGGTTGTCTCCCAGTACGCCAATGTCGGCATCGTCCTCAGAGAATCGCCCACGATGTGACTCGTAGTTATACTGGGAGGTGTCTTGGATCAACAAAACATGATCCAAGCTTTGCCGACGGCAGGGCTCGCAGAGAACTTCTCCTAGATCTTCCAATGTGACATTATCATTGTTCATAAAACGTTCAGTAGCTACTTGTTCTGCCTTATTCAAACCAAAGCGATTAACAACAGCCGTCAGGTTGAGGCGAATTTGCTCGGCAATCATCCCGAGCCTTTTTTTAAACGAGGATCCATAGGACAAAGATTAGATTTATTTGAGGAATAAACTTGTGTAGGGAGAGTAGCCCCACGGGGGAGGGGCTTATAAAAACGCTGCGCGTTTTGATGATAGTCGGCGGACTAATTTATAGGCAGACTACACACCCTAAGCCTAGTGGGCCAGCCAGTAAGTACAGCACAATCTACAACACGCTGTACTGCACAAAGGCGGCCTTGTCTGGGTAGTCTGTCGTGAAGTGCAGCCCCCGGCTCTCATGCCGCAGGTTGGCGGCCTTCGTGACCAAGTAGCCGATCGTGATCAGGTTGCGCAGCTCACAGAGCTGGGTACTGACGAGGGTGTTTTTGTAAAGCTCCTCCGTCTCGTCCGAGAGCAATTCAAGGCGTTTGCGCGCACGCTCCAAACGGACATCGCTCCGTACAATGCCTACATAGCTAGACATGACTTCCTTGAGCTCTTTTGTGCTTTGGGTAATGAGGACTTGCTCCTTCGGCTTCGCGGTTGCGGTCCGGTTCCAATGCGGGATGTCTTCGCGCAGGGAAGCATGGTCTACGTTCGCGGCAATAGAATGCGCGATCCGATGGCCGAAAACGAGGGCCTCAAGTAAACTGTTGCTCGCTAGGCGGTTCGCGCCGTGGAGGCCCGTACTCGTACACTCTCCGCAGGCATACAACCGGCTAACCGATGACTTGCCGTACTCATCGACCTTTACGCCCCCACACATATAATGGCAGGCGGGGCAAACCGGAATGAGGTCTTTGGCCGGGTTGATCCCGATGCTCATGCACTTCTCGTGGATGGTCGGGAAGTGTTTCAGGAAGTGTTCTTCGTCGATGTGCGTACAGTCTAGGCACATGTATTCGAGTCCGGCGAGCTTCATTTCGTTGTCGATGGCGCGCGCAACGATGTCTCTGGGCGCGAGCGAGCCGCGCGGATCATAGTCTTGCATAAACTCCGTCCCGTCGGGCCGCTTCAAGATGGCGCCTTCGCCGCGCACGGCTTCGCTCACTAGGAAGGCCTGAGGGTCGAGGCCGGGGTTATAAAGCGCCGTTGGGTGAAACTGGACAAACTCCATGTTTTCTAAGTGGACTTTAGAGCGGTAGGCCATCGCGATGCCGTCTCCGGTAGCGATGACGGGGTTGGTGGTACTGCGGTAGATCTGCCCGTTGCCGCCCGCCGCCAAGACGGTGTTGCGCGCCAATATGCGATCAATCTCTCCGGTTTTGCGGTTGAGGACGTAGCAGCCGTAGCACTCAATGTCTGGGGTTAGGCGCGTAACGATGTAGCCAACGTGGTGCTGGGTGAGGAGGTCTAGGGCGAAGAAATGCTCATGGACCGTCAGGTTGTCTAGCGTTGCTGCCTTTGCGCTGAGGGCACGCTGGATTTCCCAGCCCGTGAGGTCTTTGTAGTGAAGGATGCGGTTTTCGGAGTGGCCGCCTTCGCGGCCGAGGTCGTACTTCTTGAACTGGTCGGTATCAAAGCGGGTACCCCATTCTATGATTTCCTCTACGCGGGTTGGTCCTTCTTCAACCACGATGCGGACGATGTGCTCGTCGCAGAGCCCCGCGCCTGCGTCTAAGGTGTCGGCGATGTGTTTTTCGTAGTTGTCTGTGCCGTGGTCCCATACGGCAGCGACGCCGCCCTGGGCGTAGCTGGTGTTGCTTTCCCGCTCGTTTACCTTCGTTAGGATGTCGATCTTGAGATCAGGGCGAAGAATGGCCAGTTTTATGCCGGTGCTGAGCCCCGCAATTCCGGAGCCAATGATGAGGACGTCTGTTTTGAGCATGGTCGGGTAAAGCTTACGTTGTTCGTGGGTAAGATATGTTGTTTTGGTTTCCCTTCAAAGGCAAATACCTCATCGTTATACACTCCCGAGGAAGTGGTAAAACTATTGCATTACGCTCAATAGGTTTTATACTTGACCCGGGCCCTAAAAACCTCCCCTTGCATCCTGCGGCCGCGCCAAAATAGTCTTGTAGTGCTTGTAGTCTTGTAGTGGCTACCAGACCACAAGCACTACCAGCCTACTTACTCCCCAGCTTCCGGTAAGTCTGCAACCCACATGCCAAGAAATCCTCGTAAGTATCCACGTCTGCCGTATAGGCAACGGGCGGGTTCAGCGTAGTGCCATCGGGGCTAACGAGCACGTAGTAAGGCTGCGAAAGCTTGGAATACACCGATTGCTGTAGGTACTGCCACTTCTTACCAACGGTATTGATGAGGCGCGTCCGGCCAGAGCCGTCCATGCGGTCTACTTCAATGTGTTGCTCCTCGGGCAGCGGCTTTCGTTCATCTACGTAGAGGCTGATGATGACGTACTCATCGGTGAGGTAGCGTTTGATCTTGTCTTCCGTCCAGACGTGTTCCTCCATCCTGCGGCAGTTGACGCAGGAGTAGCCAGTGAAGTCTAGCATAACGGGCTTGTCTACCTTACGGGCATAAGCTAAGCCTTCTTCGAGGCTCTTGAAGGGCGTGATGTTGCGGTCTTCATCGCAGGGAAGGAGGTAGTTGTAGCAGACGGGCGGCGCGATGCCACTCATCAGTTTGCGGCCGGTGTAAGTGCCGGTGTCGCCGTCTGGCGTAAGGCCGATGGCGAGGTAGCCCGTAAGGACCAACGCGCCCACCGCAAGGGCGATGCCGAGCGGGCTCCGCTTGCGGTTTTTACTGTCTAGCGGGAAGTTGATGAAGCCCAGTAGGTAGGCTGCGATGCCGAGCGCACAAAGGATCCAGACGATGAGGAAGGGCTCAATGCGGAGCAAGTCCCAGTTGCCGACCAAGTCGGCCGTACTCAGGAACTTGAAGGCCAGTGCTACTTCCACAAAACCGAGTACCACCTTCACGCTGTTGAGCCATCCGCCGCTTTTCGGCATGCTGTTCAGGAAACCGGGGAAGGCGGCGAAGAGCGCAAAAGGCAAGCCCAGTGCCACGCCGAAGCCGGCCATGCCGGCCGTCAGTGGCCATGCGCCACCGCTCACGGCTTCCACCAGCAAACTACCGAGAATCGGGCCGGTACAACTGAACGAAACCAAGGCCAAGGTGAGGGCCATAAAGAAAATACCCACGATGCCGCCAGTACCTTCCGCCTTGCTGGCGCGGTTCGTCCAGCTCTCGGGCAAGGTGAGTTCGTAGAAGCCGAAAAAGCTACCAGCGAAGAAGATAAAGACGATGAAGAAGATCACGTTCAGCGTTACGCTACTCGCGATGTTGTTCAGGATGCTCGGGTCTAGCCCGTCTAGCAGGTGGAAAGGCGCGCTCAGCAGCACGTAGATCAGGAAGATGAAGAAGCCGTAAAGACCGGCCTTGCGGATGCCTTCGCCTTTGCTGCCGCCGCTCTTGGTGAAGAAGCTCACCGTAAGGGGGATCATCGGGAAGATGCAGGGCATCAGCATCGCGAAAAGACCACCGATGAGGCCGAGGCCGAAGATCGCCCACAGGCTTTTACCGGCAGTTTGTTCTGCGCCTTCGCTACAATCTCCTACGGGTTCTGGGTTGAAAATACCGAAGCCTAACTGATCGTCTTGCAGACGGGCCTTAGTGCTTTCATCACCCGGGCTTGTGCTTGCCGGAGCCGCATTTGCGGTTAGCCCGTCGAGCATCAATACAGGTTTACTGCTGGTCAGATCTAACGAGAAAGGAACTTCGGTTGGCGGCAGGCACATTTCGTCGTCGCAGGTTTGGTACTCTACAAAGCCAGTGATTTTGCTGCCCTGCGCTGCCTTCACGATTTGGCTGTACGTAACCGTTCCGCCGTCGATTTTGGCCACTACGGCATCCCAGGCTTTATCGAATTTTTCTTTCAGTGTGGCGCTGCTTTCGGTTGCTTCGCCTAGAGCTTTTACGTTGCCTCCTTCGTTGAGGAAAAAAGTAGTGGGGATGGGGCCAACGTCAGGGTCAACATCCTTGCTGTAAATGGTCCACCCGGGCAACATCGTTCCGGTCATGGAGATGCGGTAAGTGTCGTCGCCGAGGTATTCAGCTTTAGCGTCCCAGCCTACGGGAGCGTTTTCTTTTGGCGCGGGTCCTTTTACTTCGTAGGTCGCTATTGCGGGTTGGTCTTGGGCTTTGGGCGCTTCAACTTCAACCGTTTCCTCTTCGGGCGCGGCCGCAGGTGCAGGGGAACTTTTTGGAGCAGGGGAAGCACCGCTATTAAGCCCCACGCCCTCTGTGTTCTGTGTGTCCTCTGTGTTCTGTGTGTCTTCTGTGTTCTTTGTGTCCTCTCTGCCCTGTGTGTTCTTTGTGTCCTCTGTGCCCTGTGTGCCTTCTGTGTCAAGCTTCTCCCGCGCAGGCAAAACAAAACTAAAAACCTCATCCGTAGTAGGCAAACACTGCTCATCATCACAACACATCCACTCCACCATCATCTCAATTGGGGTAGAATAATCTTTCACCTTCACCCGCTGCGTCCAGGTAACGGGCTGGTCTGGCAAGAACTTATTCACCTCAATGCCAAACATCTCGTCCATCCCAGATTTCAGGTGGCCTTTCTCTTCCGTTCGCCCAATCAGCTCATAATGATCGCCTGGTTCCCAAGTAAAAACCGTCGGTATCGGGCCGCCATCTGGCGTAAATTGGCTGTAAATCATGAAGCCATCATCCGCACGGGAAGTCGCGATGAGGTCAAACTGATCTCCCTCCACTTGCTTAAAGTCAAACTCCCAGCTAATGGGGTTGCCAAACTGTGCCGAAAGGCTCAGGGCACAAAAAGCAATCAATAACGTAAACAAGCGACGTAACATAGGACAAAGGATTAGCGTAATGGGCGACAAAAATACGGCGAGAAAAAACGATGCGCACCTCAGGCAACTAAACGACGTATATCTACGCTTAGTTTTGCCAAGCACAACTTAATACTACAAATGTAGGACTTCTTTTTCAAATGACTGCTAAGTAAACTTGAAGTAGCGTACACAAAAGACGACCAAAGCTCAAAAAAGAAACAGCGTCTACAACTGATGATACGCACTTTTACCTCCCCGTATACCTCGGAAATGCGTACTATTGTACTGAACCAAAAACATACCATACCCATGCAAAAATTATTCCTCCTCCTTTGCCTAGCCTCCATGCTTCTTGCCACCACGAGCTGTTCCAAGAAGACCACCGCAGCCGCTACGGCTGGCACTGGCGAAACCGACTACGCAGCCCTAGCCGCCAACTACAAGAAAAACCCCGATGCCCTGCGGCAATTCATGGAAAATTGCACCGCTAACGAAGCAGCACTCGTTGCCGCTAGGCAAGACCTCAACCGTATGCAAAGCCAGAACGGTACCATCAACCAAGACGTAACGGCCCTACGCACCAACCTAACCAACGCGCAGATGGAAAACGACCAACTCCGCCAGCAACTCGCCCAAGCCCAAGCCGCTACCACTACCAACGACCGACTAGACACCGACCAGCAAACAGTAGTAGCAGGCGTAATCTTCCAAGTACAACTCGGAGCTTACTCCCAGAATACCGTAAACTCCGACCTCTCTACCGGAAACGCTCTCGAACTGCAGGAGCAAAACGGCGTGCAGAAGGTGGTCGTAAGCCAGTTCCGCAACTACTCCAGCGCAGCCAAACTCCGCGATCAATTGAAAAAAATGGGCGTAAAAGGAGCATTCGTTGTAGCCAAGAACAACGGCACCCGCATCACCGTACCCGAAGCCCTAAAAATTACCGGACAAGGATAGGAGCGAGCTGCCTCCAGCAATGAAGTGCGCTCCTTGCCGGAGGCAGCCACTCCAAGCAACTACATCGCATAAATAAAGTGCTCGCTAGTGATCTTACCGTCTTTAACCACGTAGGCACAGATCTCCTGTTCTGTGCTGCGCCCACGTTGCTTGTCCGTTGGGTCTATCATCATCCCGATAGCGAAGGTCTCCCCCTGAACAAGAGGGTCGGAAACGGAGACGGCGTGTACTTCCACCGTTTGCTCCGCAAACGCTTTTGATTTAGCAAGCAAGGCTTCCACGCCTTTGGTGTGCGCATTCATCGGAAATCCCGGCATCTCGTACGCATCAGCATCCGAAGCAAATAATTCGTGGTAGCACTGATCAAATTGACCAGAACGACACAACTCGACCAAGCGGTCCGCAACTTGTTGGGTAGTCATTAGAAAGGAGTTTTTTGAAAAGAACTTGTGGTTATGCTACACTTCATCCGGTAAGACCTTGTCTACCTCAACCTCCCCACAAAATGGGCTCATAAACTGCCCTCCGGCTTCATGCACGGAAAGCGAGCGGTACAGTCCCTTCTCCGGGCTCGGCTTGAGGTGTAGTTCAACCTGACGCTCAGGAATATTGACGATCCAGTATTCCTTCACGTTTGCTAAGGCGTAGGCTTCCGCCTTCTGTGTCCGGTCATATTTAAGGGTTGAATCCGCTACTTCGATCAGCAACAGAATATCATCCGGCTTTGGGTGCCCGGTTTCCGGATTGTATTTCCGGCGAACAACTACAGCAAAGTCTGGCTCTGGCTCCGAATCGTTCGGTAAGGTAACCGGGCTTTGCGACCTGAACTTATACTTCGTTCCTAGCCGTTCGTAGAAGAAGTCTGCGATGTCGGACAGTACGTCCGCGTGGGGTTCTCCTACCGGTATTTTAGCCACAATTTCCCCAAAGAGTAATTCGACCTTGTCTAATTCCGTAAGCAAACCCAACTCAATCGCTTGGTGGTAGCGTTCGAGGCTCCACCGGAATTCAAGGTTTGGCGATTCTGAAATAAACTTGGTCATGGACCAAATATAGGGGTTTTATCCTAAGCCGTAACCGCCGCCTCTTCCTCCTTCGGCAGCCCCTGCACCCCATTCACGGTGGTGTACTTGAAGCTGAGCTTCTTGTCTGGGTAGATGTAACTAAAGGCCGACTGCACGGCAATCGTCCCCTCGTGGAAACCACACAGGATGAGCTTCAGCTTGCCTTCGTAGTGGTTGATGTCTCCGATGGCGTAGATGCCGGGGATGCCGGTGCTGTAGTCTCGGGTATTCACCACGATGGCGTTCTTATTGATCTGGAGGCCCCAATCAGCAATCGGACCGAGCTTGGGCGCAAGGCCGAATAGCGGGATGAATTCTTCCACAACGATCAGTTCTTCTTCGCCAGATTTGTGCTTCACCGTGATGCCCTCAACGTGGCCCTCTCCGGAGATGCCAACAGCTTGAGCATTGGTGACGAGGTTGATCTTACCACTTTCAGCGAGGTGCATCACCTTCTCAACGCTGTCTAACGCGCCCCGGAAGGAATCGCGGCGGTGGACGAGCGTAACTTCCTTCGCTATATCGGCCAAGAAGATCGTCCAATCTAGGGCAGAGTCTCCGCCTCCGGCCAACAGGACCTTCTTGTCGCGGTAAACCTCCGGATCACGGATCACGTAAGCAACGCCTTTGTCTTCATAATCAGCAATACCGGGAATCGGGGGTTTGCGGGGCGTAAACACACCGAGTCCGCCTGCGACCATAATGACCGGAGCTTGGTGTACCGTCCCTTTAGAAGTCGTGACTTGGTACATCTTCTCTCCTACTTTCTCTACCGTTTGGGCAGATTCTCCGAGGGTAAAACCGGGGTTGAAGGGCTTGATTTGCTCCATCAAGTTATCTACCAACTCACCAGCCAAAACCGTTGGGTAGCCGGGGATGTCGTAGATCGGCTTTTTGGGGTAAATCTCCGTCAACTGACCTCCCGGTTGGCCGAGGCTATCAATCAGGTGGCAACGGAGTTTCAGCAAACCAGCTTCAAATACAGTAAATAAACCTACCGGGCCTGCGCCGATGATGAGGATGTCTGTTTGGATCATTATATGTTTTTTAGGGTAACGTTAGATTTGGGTTTCTAGTTTGGGTGAGGCGAGCCCCTCGCAATTACGAAGTGTGCAGCCCACACTCATCTTTATCCTTGCCTGCCCAGCGGCCTGCCCGGCCCTGCCCCGGCCGGGTGCAGTGGTGGCAACCGATGGAGCCGTAGCCTTTGGCTTCGAGCGGGTGGCGAGGGAGTTTGTCTTTTTCGAGGTGGTAGAGGAACTCGCCTTCGGTGATGTCGATCAGGGGGTGGAAATGGATGAGGCCGTCAACTTCTTCGAAGATGCGCATCGCGGCGCGGTTCATCGTTTGGTAGCTGTGTACGCCAGACATCCATACAACGTGCTCGTCTTTCACGGCCTTCAGCGGCATCACCTTATTGTAGTGGCAGCAGCGGGCGGGTTGGTTTTCCCACATCTCAGCATCTAATGTTTGCTGATGGCGGGCGGTATCTGGGTGGATTTCAACGACCTCTAGGCCCGTCACTTCCGAGAGCGTGTCTTTGTAGGCCAGCGTTTCGGGAAAGTGGTAGCCGGTGTTGAGCATGTGTACTTTCTGCGCGGCGTTGCCTCGGCTCACCAGCGTGAGCATCACGACGGATTTGGTGCCGAAGCTGCTCGTGAACAACAC
>CALEDI010000087.1 GCA_937949535.1 uncultured Lewinella sp.
TGGGCGGTGAACCATTCGGCTACGTGGTCGTAGCGGCGGCAATGTTCGCCTACGCCGTGGATGAGGCCCATCACGGCACGGGCATTCTTGGCAGGCCATTCTACGGCGTAAACTTGGTTGCCGTTTTCGTTTTTCCAGTTGAATTCAATTGCTTGCATGTTGGTGAATGTACGGGATGTTGATGAGATTACAGCAGAAGCTGCAATCTGGGATACGAAGCCCTTGCTGGCTATAGGGTGGGCGCGGTCGCAGGTGCAAGGGAGAGGTTTTGGAGCTCGCTCGTTGGCCGAGGTGGGCGGTAGCCCTAGCTTGTTTGCCGAGCGAGTTCGAGTAGACTGGCCTAATAGCCCCCATTAACTCCTTCCATTTCTCTACCTTCGCCCCATGGAAAAACCCCGCATCGTCTTCATGGGTACGCCCGACTTCGCCGTACCCAGTTTGGAAATCCTCATCGCCGCCGGGTACCCCGTCGTTGGCGTCATCACGGCTACCGACAAGATGGGCGGTAGGGGCGGCAAAAAACTGCTCGAATCTGCCGTAAAAAAATGTGCCGTAAAGCACGGCATCCCCGTTTTACAACCCGAGAAATTTCGTAACGAAGGCTTCCTAGCCGAATTGAAGGCCTTGAAGGCCGATCTCCAAATCGTCGTAGCCTTCCGGATGTTGCCAACCGTAGTTTGGGACATGCCGCCCCTGGGCACCTTCAACCTCCACGGCTCCCTGCTGCCGAAATACCGGGGCGCAGCCCCGATCAACTGGGCCGTCATCCGAGGCGAACAAGAAACCGGCTGCACCACCTTCTTCCTGAAGCAAGAAATCGACACCGGAGACATCCTCCTCCGCCACCGCATCCCCATCGGGCCAAACGATACCGCCGGAGACGTGCACGACCGGATGATGCTCGAAGGCGCAGAACTCGTCCTCCAAACCGTTCAACTCATCCAATCCGGAGACTACGAGTTGAAGGCGCAAGACAGTAGCGCCGCTACCTCCGCGCCCAAGATCCACCGAGACACCTGCCAAATCAACTGGAGCCAGCCGGTCCGAACTGTACACAATTTCGTGCGCGGCCTCAGCCCTTGGCCCGCCGCATGGACTACGCTCAATGGAGACACCCTCAAGATCGTTCGGGGTAAGGCCGAAACCGCCAACCACGACAAAGCCCCCGGAACGGTCATCTCCGATGGCAAAGAGCGTTTGCGCGTAGCCTGCTCCGATGGCTACCTCCACATCCTCGAACTCCAAGCCGCCGGCCGCCGGCGGATGGACGTGAAAACCTTCCTGCTCGGGAATGAATTTGAGGCAGGGACGGTGCTGGGGTAAGAGGGCTCATCGGGGTTACGGTTGAAACCGTAACCTGCGCTACGAAGCCCTACGGGCTATCTTTCATGCTGGCAGCCCGTAAGACTTTGTGTTGAAGGCTACGGTTTCAACCGTAGCAAAGAAAACAAGCCCATAACCACCACAAAGCATTATTCCCTACCTTACACCCAACCAAAAAACGAAGCCCAAAAGTGTCCACCCTCCATCATGAAGTCTGTCCGCTCTGCCAGTCCCAAACCATCGCCAAAGAACGGACGGTGAAAGACCACAGCATCACCGGAGAAACCTTCGCCCTCTGGCGTTGCGCTGCTTGTGACTTCCTATTCACCCAAGACCCTCCCGCTCCGGAAGATGCCGGACGCTACTACCAAGGCGAAGAATACATCAGCCACTCCGACAACCAAGAAGGGCTGGTGAACACGCTCTACCACAAAGCCCGAGATTTCATGCTGGGCCAAAAGCACCGCCTCGTAAACCGCGTTGCCAACGGCCAACGCCTACTCGACTACGGCACCGGTACGGGCTACTTCACCGACTTCATGAAACGGAAAGGCTACGCCGCCGAAGGCATCGAGATCGACCCCGAAGCCCGTAAGTACGGAGCCGAAAAGTTCGGTATCGTAGTCCGCGCACCCGAGGCGTTGTTCGACGAGTTGCAGCCCGACACGTTCGATGTCATCACCCTCTGGCACGTACTGGAACACCTCTACGATCCCCTGCGCTACTTGGAGCGCTTTCGGGAACTCCTCGCCAAGAACGGAAAACTCATCATTGCCGTCCCTAACCACAAAAGCAAGGACGCTAAAGCTTACGGCTCCGACTGGGCGGCCTACGACGTTCCGCGCCACCTCTGGCACTTCAGCCCCGCCACCATGCGGAAGTTGATGATAAAAACTGGCTTCCGAGTAGTAGAAACCCACCACATGCCACTCGACCCCTTCTACGTCTCCATCATGAGCCAGAAGTATAAGTCTGGCGGCGGGCTACTATCGGGCGGGCTGAAAGGCTTAGGCTCTTTTGTGTCTAGTACGGCAGATGCTGAACGGGGGAGCTCGGTTATCTACGTTGTCGAAAACAATTGATACACCATGAAAAATGGGGTATACTAGAACTTGAATAGTGTTTCTAGCGCTTTCTTCTACTATCATATATCACGGTATGATTAGCATAAAAAAGCGATCAGCGAACGACATTCAGTGCTATTTCGCCTGAATGCCGTCCGCTGATCGCTAAAAATCTTATGCTTTGCAAAGCAACACAGTCATCTTGTGATTAGGGATGACTCATGTTTACAGCACTAAAAGATTTGGCAAAGTAGGTGCTATCTACTTTACAACTACTCGTTGAGAAGAAACCTCCTTGCCTACTTGAATGCGCACTAAGTAAACTCCTGCTTTCAGTCCGGCTAAGTCGAGTGCAATATTGTTTTGCCCTTCAGTAACAGCTTGTGGTTGGGTCAGTAGCTTTTGCCCAGACATACTGAATATCTCGGTGTTGACTTCTCCGTTTACAGTGGCTTGGTACGTTAGTTGTGCAACCGCAGCAGAGGTAGGGTTAGGAGAAATATTCATTGTGTTAGTGGAAGTACTTAGCTCTACAGAAACAACGGGGCTATAGTCGAAGGTACCGTCAAAGTCAACCTGGCGCAAGCGGTAGTAGCGCAGGCCTAGACCCGGAGATTCGTCGTAAAAGGTGTATTCGTTAGCTTCATCGTGCGTACCAGCTCCGGCAACAGAACCAATAAGATTGAACTGCTCGCCTGTAGAACTTGCTTCAACTTCAAAACGGTCATTGTCCGTTTCGCTTGCTGTATTCCAGTTCAAGGCTACTCGGTTTTTGTCCATAACTTGAGCCGTGAAAGCAACTAAGTCTACGGGGAATACCGAAGCAGTTCCCGTTCCTGAGAAGGTAGTCATAAGGGCACCGCTACCATTGGGGCCAATCTGCCAGTTTCCAATAGCAAGGTTGGGTGGGTTTGGGCCATCCATTGCGTCACTGTAATAGAGGATGTCACTAATGCCAAATTGTACTTCCCAGCGTGTGCCAGTGTACACAACTCGGATTTCTGAGGTTGCGGAACCCCCATCACTGTAGACGTGAAAGCCACTGGCGTCAGTGGAAACCCAGTCGAGGGTTGCTGGGCCGAATTGGTCTTGGTACATGATTTGGGTTCCTGACTGTGAAAAGACAGAAAACGACAACAAGAAGAGGAATATGGTAGATAAGAATTTCATGTAAGTGATTTGATTTGGTAAAAAGCAACATTCGAATGCAATATATGCACTTAGAAGCTATTCATAAGCGGCTGATGCTAGAAAGCCCTGATTTATACGCTAAAAACACGTATAAATACTTGCTTGTTTAAAAGGAAAATGGAGCTCTATTAAACACTGAATCCTAATCCCTTACCTTTGCTCTATGCAATCAGTCGGAAAATTAAGCCTTGTATTATTGGTACTGCTTTTTTGGGCGGGGCCGCAGGTGCAGTGTTACGGACAGGAGCTGCGGACGAACGCCTCCGGCGAGCAGATCATCGTTTACCCCGATGGTTCGGCCCGTTACTTCAACGACCTGAGCCTCATTGAGGCACAGCAGAAAGACTCGGCAGGGGCGGCGTACCCCGTCGTGAAGGTTGTCATTGAGCCGCTTAGCGGAGGTATTGACCCTACGGAGGCGGACCTCAAGGCCATCGCGGAGCGTAAATTACAGCTCGCGCGCGAAGCCGAAACCCTTGCCCGCACCCGCGCCAGCGCCGCCTTAAATAACCGCCTCGCCCTAGAACAAGAACTTGCCGCCGCCCGCGCTGCGGGCCGTTCAGCGGATGCCACCGCACTCCAGCGCCGCCTCCAACTCACCCGCCAGGTAGCCGCCGCTGCCCTGACCGAACGCACCGCCGCCGAGCAGCGCGCCGCAGCCGCCAACGTCATCGTCTCCGAAGGCCGCTACGTAGACGCCTACAACGAAGCCCGCCGAAAAGAAAGAGAAGGCCCCGTAGCCCCAAAGCCAAGCAACCGAACGGAGAAAGACCTGAAAATGCTCTTCCCCGCCGCTCCGGCGTTTAGTGGCTTTGGCGCGGCCGTTGGCCGAAACCCTGTTCGGGAACCCGCGCCCTGTACCAACAGCTTGCCCGCGCCGCGCGCCAATGCGCCCCGGCCGGTAAGCTACCCCGCTTTGTTTTTTACACACACCGATGAGAACCTCCGCCCTTTCTTAGACGGAAAGGAATACCTCCGCGCTAATGCCTGGACCAGCCGAGACGAACGCGGAAACCGCTACCTGCACGTTCGGTATACCTTCGCCAACCCCAACGCGGTAACTTCCTATGGCTACTTAGCCAAGAACTCTAGCCTCAGTCTCCACTTGCTCAATGGCCGTCACCTGAGCCTACAAGCCGCCCAAGAAGCCGTTGGTATTATAGATCACAGCCGCCGAGAAGTGAACTACAACGTCACTTACCTACTGCCCCGTGGGGCCGCAGCGGAGCTGCGCAACCAAGCGCTTGACTACGTCCGCGTCTTCTGGTCTTCTGGCTTCGAGCAGTATGAAGTCTATCAGGTAGAAGCGCTGCGGCGCTTGGTGGAGTGCCTTTGAGCAGGGTGAGGGAGCAAGATGCACTAGCCCCTTGCTCCCTTCTCTTACTGTAAAGAGTCTTTAGCCATCCCTTCTTCAAGGCCATTGAGGCGCTTGAGCACCTCGTTGGTGATGTCATAAGTATCTCGTGCAACCAGCACACCGCCGCCGCCGCCTTCATTCAGGATGTAGTCGTAGCCTTTTTCCTCTTGGAGGGCTTCAAGGATGTTCTTTACCCGCTCGCCGAACTGTTGCTGGAGGCGCATCTGGTCTTCCTGGATGCTGGCGAGCGCCATGTCGCGCTGCTGCACGATTTTTTGCTCCTTCGCGCCGAGGCGTTGCTGCTCGTTCTGGATCATCTTCGGCGTCATCTCTCCGCGCTGAATCTTGTTCTGGATGCGCTTCATCTCGCTTTCGAGGCGGCCCATTTCTTTCTGGATGTTTTCGTCGGCGGCCTTAGCGTTGTCTTGCAGGCGTTCTAGTTCGGCGGCCAATTCGGTATAGCCGCTCTGGAGGCTGTCTAGCCGAACGAAGACGATTTTGGGGCCGTCATCGGCTACGGCGGAAGAGGTGTTGTTGGTTGTAGTCGTCGCGTCTCCTCCTTGGCCTTGGCAGCCAACTAAAGCAGTTGCGGTCAGTAAAACGAAGACGTAAGAAATAAATCTGGCAGTGCCGGTCATAATTGTAATTTTGCGCAAAGATAGGTTTGCAGGTTGCAGGTTGCAAGTTGCAGGTTGCAGGTTGCCCGTCTCGCATGTGTAACGGCCTTGTAACTTGAACAGGTTGCAGGTTGCAGGTTGCAGGTTGCCCGTCTCGCATGTGTAACGGCCCTGCAACCTGCAACTTGCAACCTGCAACTTGCAACCTGCAACCTACCCAAATTAATAAACATGAAAAACCAAAAATGGCTAATCATCATAGCCTTTTCCATCACCTACTTCGTTTGGGGGTCTACGTACCTAGCCAATAAATGGGCCATTGATACGCTGCCGCCCTTCGGGATGAGCGGGGTGCGCTTCCTCATTGCGGGCGGGCTCCTATACGGGCTTTCGTTTTTGCAGGGCGACAAAACCCCGCCTACGCGCAAGCAGTGGGTCAATGCGGGCTATATGGGCTTCATGTTCCTAACCGTTGGGGTTGGGGTCGTTGTTTGGGCGCAGCAGTGGATGGACACCAGCATGGCGGCTTTGCTGGTGTCCTTTCAGCCCCTCATCGTTATGTTCATCATGTGGGGCGTCTTCAAAAACCGCCCGCCAGGCAAAGCTTTTCTGGGGGCGGGCATCAGTATTGTCGGGATGGTGTTGCTCATCGGGCAACCACAGTTGGTCTCTGGGCCAAACGAAATAAAGGCATTGTGCGCGGTGCTCTTCGCTGTCTGTGTGTGGGGCTTGGGCATGACCCTGAACCCCCGCCTAGACATGGGGCAGAACAACTTCCGCTCAACGGCGATGCAGATGCTCGTTGGGGGCGCATTAGCGATGGCTTTCAGCCTCCTCTCCGGAGAGTGGGTGGGCTGGACGGCCGAAAACCTAAGCTGGAAATCTATTTTGTCTGTTAGTTACCTGATCATTTTCGGAGCCATCATCGCTTTCTCCGCCTTCAACTTCCTCATGAAAACGGTCGCTCCGGAAAAGGCAGCGACGAGTACTTACGTCAACCCCGTGGTCGCTATGTTGTTGGGCGCGCTGCTCAACAACGAAGGGGTCACTTTACAGTCTATCATCGCTGGGGGTATCCTTATTACTGGGGTGTATTTCATCAATTCTTCCCGGAGCAAGGCGGTTAAGCAAAAGCTAGAGGAGGGCGCGGGCGCGGGTGCTGGGTGAGGTTTTGGAGAGCGGTTAAGGTGGCTGTGTTGAGCGCCTCCGGCTTACGGAATATACATAAGTTTACGAAAACAGTGCTGCCTAACTCGACAGGCGAACTTTTTCGCCATGTAAAGAACTCGTAATTCCTAAAGGTGCAAGACGGTTTGCATAGAACTAAACATGTACCTCATACTGTGAGCGAAAAAGAATTCGACTGGCGAGTTACCACGAAACTCGCCAGTCGAATTCTTTTTTGTCACTGCTTTAAAGGAATAATTTGGTTATTAGAACCAATGTTTGTCTCTTGATAAGATCGATGCTAATTCTACAACAAAAAAGTTCGCCTGTCGAGTTTGGAGACAACACTACATTACTTACCTACTACACCGCACACAAAACGCACTCTCTGGCATCAGCATCAACCGGCCCACGGGGATCGGCCGGCCACAACGTTTACAGAGGCCGAGCTTGGGATCGTCTAGGTTGGCTTGCATCACCTTCAGCTTCGTCAGTTTCTCGCGGGCCTTGGCTAGGGCGGCTTCCTGTACGGCTTTGTTGTTGATGGCATCCATGCGGGAGACACGGCCGATGGCGTCGTCAGGCGTTACCGGGGCAGACATTTCCTCGAAGCCAGCGATCTTGGTTTCGGTGAGGGTTATTTGTTCGGCGAGCTTTTCGGCCAGGAGGGCTTTGTTGATCATAGTTTAGTGCTGACTTGTAGGGTAAACCCTTTGGGAGCCGACAAAGGTGGGTGGGTGGGGGACGGATAAGGACTCAAGGTAAGGAAGTTTTGGTGCTTAGAAACGCCAAATCAATAAGGGTTTAAATATTAGCTATCAGCGTTCAGCAATCAGTATTCAGGCTACCGCTGCTATATTCAGCCGTTTGAACGCTGATTGCTGATGGCTACTGAGTAAACGTGAGGTTGGGGTGCCGGACGCTCAAAGGATCGACTAAAATGCCGTCTACGCCAGGCATTTCAGTCGAACGCTTCGATTGCTATGACCTATGCAAGTTTATGTGTATAATTTTCGTCATACATAACTCCTTTTCTCAG
>CALEDI010000088.1 GCA_937949535.1 uncultured Lewinella sp.
AGACTTTTTTTAGTCATGGTAAAACGGAGTTGGTGAATAGGGAAGATAGGCGTATTTTGGGGAAGCGAGTTGGTTACGGCGCGGTAGCGGTTGGTGGGGAGCGGCTTCGTTCAACACAGCGCCACCGTCAACCGGCCATGATTTCAGTTGAATTAATTAGATATTTGAAAGTCTTATTTCAATTGAATTTTTTAATAACTTTGAGGAGGACGGCTGCGTTGGCGCATCCGTTGAACAAACCCCCACCAACTTCTCCGCCCCCGCGCTAAAAACCCTTGCACCGCGCTATCCTTACCAGTAATTTTCTATCATTCATTCACTAAACCGAATACGATGGAAAGTGTAAAGATTCCCTTCGAAGCCTTTGAGGATTGGCTGACCCTGGCAACTATGCCAAGGCTACGAAAAAGTCCTACGTGAGCCGCTTGCGCCAGTTTCTGCTTTGGCGACAACGGCTGGCGAACACTGTGTACGCTTCCCCCAAAACGAAACCAAAAACCAACCTCCCAACCTCCCCCTTACTTCTTAACAACCCGAGCCGAAAGAAACTCCCCGCTGCGGGTCTTAATCTTGAGGTAGTAGAAGCCGGCGGGCCACATGACCGCGTTTAGCTGGTTCGTATGCTTGCTTTGGGCGATCAGTTTACCGCTGGCGTTGTACACGAAGAGCTCGGCAATGGGCGCAGCGGACTCAATGGTGAGCTCGTCGCTTACCGGATTGGGAACGACCTTCAACTCGGCGGCCGAGGCTTCACGTACGGAAGAGGTTCCCTCCACAGTAACCGGGTTGGAAAACGGTGACGGACCGTTATTGCCAATGGCTGAAACCTGGTAAGTGAGGCTAAGGTGATCGAACGGGAAAACCTGGTCAATGTAGCTGGTCGAGTTGGCAGGTATGGTATCGATTATCTGCGACTCAAACTGGCTGGTCGTGAGCCGGATCTCGTAGCCAGTCTCTCCGCTGGCAATGTCTAGCCACTCCAGCGTCACACCGTTGTTGATGTCAAAGGAGCCCGTAAGCCGCGCTGGCGCGTCGGGCAATGGCCCAATGGCCAGTCGTTGGGCAAGCTGAGCGGCGTAAAGGGAAGGAATAGCTAGTGGCTGGTTGTCGAGTTCGATGTAACCGACCGGGTAGGGGAAACGCCAATCGCGCACGATGTTGGTGTTGCAGCCCACGCAGTAATTCTGGCGACCGGGCGGTTTTTGAACCACTATGCCCCGGTCTGGCGGTGTACTTACATTCCAAGCCACACTGTTTACGCTAGACCAGCCGTGGCCCGTACCCGCATCGCCCCGGTTGTACAGGCCGATGAGGTTGGTTGTATTGGAGTTGATGAAGTCGATCTTATCAAACAGCAGCCCCTGGCTCCAGCGGCGGTGGCCTTCGCTGGAGCTATAGTCTTCTTCGCTAATGCAATTGGTCCAGACGATGCCGGAGACACTACTGATTCCGTTAGAAACAAAAGAGTGCCGCCCCTTGCGCGCCCGGCAGCCGGTAAACAGCACGTTGTTCGAGTTGCGGGACACATTGAAATTGTAACGACGACTGCCCGTAATAAGGGAGTGCGGATCGAGGCCAGAGCAGTCTTCTACAGTTATCCGGTTAGCCGCACTCATATCAACCAGGGCGTAGCTGAAGTGCAAGCCCGTAACGTCTTTGAGCCAGCAATCTTCCACGCCCTCTAGGTAGATGGCGGTTCGGGCGTGCGCTTCGTCGAAGGGGCCGGCGGTAGCGATTTCAATGCGCAGGTTTTCGATGCCCGTTTCCCGCACCGTATTCGGCGCATCGAGGACGAATACGTTCGCTTGGGCCAGTGATCGTTCTAGGTGATCGTGGATTGGAGCATCCAGCGTAATCTTGCCCTCCGGAATGTTGACCTCGGTAATGATGCGGTTGTACACAACATCGATCGTGCCAGGGGTCCACGGATCGTCGCTCGCGGTACCACCGAAACCGATACTGGCCAACCAAGCCTCGGTACTCGGCTGGGTGATGATGACCTGGTCGCCCTCCCGGTAAAGTTCCGAGGCGGATACTTCCAAGGTACGCGATCCGGCGGGCACGAAAGGGCTCGTAACGACGGAGCTGGTGCCGGGAACTTCACCAGACCAACCAGGGCTGTTTTGGTCGCCCACAACGATCAGGTTACGCAGTACGGGTACGTTGCCTGTACCCACGATTATGCTGTTGTCTGCAACGGAAGAGTCTTGGCCGACGCCGCGTAGAACCATGCCGCTTTCGCGAATAAATAGCTGCCCAGATACCTGGTAGGTACCGGCTTCGAGCAGGAGCGCGCCCCGGTGCCCGTTGGCGTCGGGCGTGCGGGCGGCTACTTCATCTAGCGCCGCTTGTATGCTCGACGTATTGTCACCTTCTACGGCCTGAATGGTCTTCACCGTTGGTACTTCCGGAATTTCAGCTTCTCCGTTTTTATAGCCGGCGTGGCTGAAATCGGCGATGTAGTTGTTTTCAGCATCGGCCTGGTAGCGCAGAATTCTGTCGGCATCGGTATAGACGATTTCAGCAGCTTGCTGAGCGGTAAGGAACGCGGAGCAGCAGAGACAGAGGAGGAGGGCGACGGCGCGCGGGTGCAGGGGAAGTTGGAAGGGCACGCTTGGATTGATTGACATGTGGTTGAACTTGAAATCGTTGTAATAAAAGAAAATAAGTTAGGGCAAACGCAGGTGCAAGCTAAGGCTCTTTTGGCGGAAGGCTTCCCAAGTATCAGGGCAATCGCTTTTAGGTAAACCGGACGCCCAAAGGACAAACATGGGGCATCCCGTATTTTAACTCGCTTCGAGCGTTCGGACCTAGTGGGCTCAGAATGTTGGTAAAGTTGCCACCAAACTCGACAGGCGAGCTTTTTCGCCACTTAAAGAACTCGTAATCTCTAGAAGACAAAGTGTTTATGTAAGGACTAAATCAAACCGCTATACATTGACGCTGATTAAGTGGCCATTACGCTAAAACGCGTAGCGTTTTCACAAGTCCCTCCCCCGTGGGGAGGGATTTAGGGAGGGGGTTTTTGTCGTTGCTTTGGAGGAAGAACTTGGTTATTACAACCAGTATTTGTCTCTTGATAAGATCGACGCTAATTCTACAACAAAAAAGTTCGCCTGTCGAGTTTGGAGAAATATAGCCACACTCAAAAAGCCACCTACGGAACATCCATAGTTAGCTGCTTCCCACTACCTTCGTCACATCCAAACCATCAATCCAATGCAAACCGCCCTAGTAACCGGTGCCAACCGAGGCCTCGGCAAAGAAACCGCCCGCCAGCTCGCTCAAAAGGGCTTTAAAGTCATCCTCACCAGCCGCTCCGAGGCAGGCCGTGCCGTTGCCGAAGAATTTCGGGCCGCAGGCCTTGAGGTCGACTACCACCAACTCGACGTCGCCAACGGCCAAAGCATCGCCGAACTGACCGAATACCTCGCCGACAACTACGACCATCTCGACGTCCTCGTCAACAACGCCGGTATCCACTACGATACCTTCCAGCATACCCTGAACACCGACTTCGGCATCGTCGAAGAAGCTCTCCGCGTCAATACCCTCGGCCCCTGGCGCGTAAGCAAAGCCTTGATGCCCTTGCTCAAAAAAAGCCCTGCTGGCCGCATCGTAAACGTATCCAGTAGCTCGGGCTCTTTTGCCGATTCTTGGCCGGGAACGCCCGCCTACTCCATGTCTAAGTGCGCCCTCAATATGCTAACCTTAAAAATGGCCGCTGACTTGGAAGAAACCAACGTGAAGGTAAACGCCGTCTGCCCCGGCTGGGTCCGGACCGCCATGGGCGGCCCCGAAGCCCCCCGCGATGTCTCCGAAGGAGCAGCCTCCATCATCTGGGCGGTACTTATCCCTAAAGATGGACCAAATGGTGGCTTCTTTCGGGATGGGGAAGCCATCAGCTGGTGATGCCCCTTCAGAATTTAACATGTTCGATTTAACATTCAACATTTAAAATTTGGCTACCGCAAGTACCGTTCGCGGCGCTCATCCAAGGCGAACAAGCGAAGCGCAGTGAGTGGTAGCAGCGG
>CALEDI010000089.1 GCA_937949535.1 uncultured Lewinella sp.
GAGGTTACTTACGGCGACCGCGCCGAGCACTGCTGGAACGGTGACCCAACGGAACCAAACGCGATCACCCGCTTGCGCTACCACCGGATGTTCATCCCGAAATGGGCGAAGACGGTGGGGCTTTTGGCGCCGAAAGGAGCGAATTTGACGAGTTGGCGGTATTAGTGACCTTTCTGTTGTCGTAATCAGGGCGGCGGGGCGCGGGTGCTGGGGAGGGTTTTAGGAGTGCCTTGCTAAGTGCTTCGAGGATCCAACCCATCGGGTGTATCACCCAACTCGACAGGCGAACTTTTTCGCCACGTAAAGAACTCGTAATTCCTAGGGTGCAAGATGGTTGTATAGGACTAAATATGTACCTCGTAATGTGAGCGAAAAAGAATGTGCTTCGCAGTACTTCGCGCTCGACTGGCGAGTTACTAGGCAACTCGCCAGTCGAATTCTTTTTTGTCACTGCTTTAAAAGAATAATTTGGTTATTAGAACCAGTATTTGTCTCTTGATAAAATCTACGCTAATTCTACAACAAAAAAGTTCGCCTGTCGAGTTTGGAGACATCCGAGGGGTGAAACGGCGCTCGTGTAAACTTATGTATATTCCGGAGGCCGGAGGCCCTCAACCCAATAAAAAACATGATGAAACTACTAGCTACCTTATCCTTAGTTTTTCTATGCTATGCAACCCAAGCCCAAACCTTCACCCCCCAAGCCAGCCCTCGCCTCATCCTCGGTACCTACACCGAGCGCACCGCCTCCATCTCCTGCGGAGATATTGATGGCGACGGAGACAACGACCTCGTAGTTGCCAACGGAAGGCACTGGCCGGGGCAAAACCGCGTCTTCGTCAACGACGGGCGCGGCATCTTCACCGTAGAGCGCGACCTCGGCGCCGACCGCGCCACCAGCTACGCCACCGAACTGGCAGATCTGGACGGTGACGGAGACCTCGACGTTGCCGTCGGCAACGACCGCGCCCCCAACTACACCTTCCTCAACGACGGCAACGGCCACTTCACCAAAGGCCCAGCCTTTGGCCAGCCCTACGCCTCCACCCGCAACCTCACCCTCGCCGACCTAGACCAAGACGGAGACATCGACATCCTCATTACCAACCGGGGGATGCCCAACGAAATTTGCCTCAACGACGGCAAAGGAAATTTCACCGAAAACCGCACCTTCGGCAACGCAAAAGACGCCACCATCGACGTAGAAATCGCCGACATGAACGCCGACGGCCACCCAGACCTCATCCTCGCCAACCGAGACAACCAACCCAACTACGTCTACTTCAACAACGGCAAACTCGAATTCAACGACAAAATCGCCTTCGGAACGGGCAAAGACAACACCCGCTCGGTCGGCGTTGCCGACATCGACGGCGATGGCTTTCTCGACATCGCCACGGCCAACATCCGTGAGCCGAACGTGGTCTATTTTGGTAGTGCGCAAAACCCATTTACCCGCGCTGTAGTGTTGAACGCCGAAGAAAAGCGCAGTTTTTCCCTCAGCATCACCGACGTCGACGCCGACGGAGATATGGACGTGATCATCGGCAACTCCGATGCCCGCAACGCCGTCTACCTCAACAAGGGTAAAGGTGAAAACTGGACCCAGCACCTGCTCTCCGAAGAAGAAGTCAATACCTACGACATCATTTCCGCAGACCTGAACGCCGATGGCCTCCCCGAACTCATCGAAGCCAATTCGGATGCCATCAATCGCTACTATTTAAACCGGACTAAGGGGAAGTGATGGATGTGTAGTAGATTGTAGCTTCTCTAATCGCAGGAGTCAGTAATCAGCCTTCAAACGGCCTAATGCAACAGCGGCAGCCTGATTGCTGATTGCTAATTACTAAATCCTCCAACAGCGGCAGCCTGAATCCTGATCGCTGAATCCTGAATCCTCCCTTCCTCATGCCCCAGCCCCCCGCCATCCCTCGCCTGAAAGTCCTGACCGGCATCCCGAAAACGATCCGTAACCCCATTGGTGCCTTTAACGATTATGCTGAAGACTACGGCGAGAATTACCTCCTCTCCGTCGGCGGTACCCGCCGAACCCACATGACCACCGACCCCGACGTGGTGCAGTACGTCCTCCAGAAAAACCACCGCAACTACGAGAAAAGCGAAATACAGACCGATCAAGTAGCGCGCTACTTCGGCCAAGGCTTGCTCACCAACTCAGGCAAATCTTGGCTGACGCAGCGGCGACTCATCCAGCCCGGCTTCCACCGCAAACGTTTGGAACGACTGACCGAAGCGATGCAAGAAGTGATTGATCTGCAGTGCGCAGCACTGCGCGAGAAAGCCGCCGCTGGCACCAAGATCAACCTCCACCACTTCACCCGCGACGCCGTTTTCCGCATCATCGTGAAGGCCATCTTCACCGATGGCTTTACGGAGGAAGACACGGAGCGCCTGAACGCTACGATCGACAAGGTGCAGGGTTACATCATTTATCCGGTACGGATTCCTTTCTTGCGCGGCCCGTTGCGTTGGTTGGGGCAGGAGAAGAAGCACGTTGGCTTGGCCAACGATGTCCGCCAAGACATCCAGCGGCGCATCGACCAGCGGCGGGCCGAAGGCCCGAAAGACGACCTCCTACAGATGCTCCTCGATACCCGCTACGAAGACACCGGCGAACCGATGACGGACGAGCAACTCATCGACGAAGTCATCATCCTCTTCGCCGCCGGTCACGAGACCAGCGCCAACTCCCTCGCCTGGACGATCTGGCTCTTGCTCCGCCACCCCGACAAACTGGCCCTCGTCCGGAAAGAAATTGAAGCGGCCGAAGCCGCTGGCCCCATCGACTTCGAGGGCGTCCGCCGCCTGCCATACCTGACCCAAGTGATCGATGAGAGCCTGCGCATGTACCCGCCCGCCTGGATCACCGACCGCGTTGCGCTCAACGACGACGATACGGGGGCGTTCAACATCCAAAAAGGCACCGTGATGGGCCTCTTCATCCACGGCCTCCACCACAACCCCGCCCACTGGGATGCGCCCTACGAGTTCCGCCCGGAGCGCATGACGCCGGCGGCCAAGAAGGCCCGCCACCCGTCTTGTTACGTACCTTTCGGCGGCGGTCCGCGCCTCTGCATCGGTAACCATTTCGCGATGCTGGAGATGTTGCTCTTCCTTTCCAGCGTCCTCAAAAACTTCGATTTCTCCCTATCTCCCGGCGCGGACAAAGTCGGTTACAAACCCCTTATTACCCTGCACATGGACCGCGAGGTGCTGGTTGGGGTAGGGGAGCGTGGGTGATTTTGGGCGCGGCCGCGGGATGCAGGGGAAGGTTTTAGCTTTGGTCGAGCCCTTCCAGGGCGAGTTTACCTCCGTCGCGAAGCGACGGCTAATTGAATACATTCTCCCCAACCCTCGCCTTGGAAAGGCTCAACCATTACGAAGACTGCCCCACCCGATCTTATCGCGCCAGAGGCGCTCACCCTCCTTTACTCCCTTACCCCCTTACTCCCTTACCCCCTTACCCCCTTACTCATGCAAGACTACAAAGACATCCGCCCCGGCGAAGAACTCCCCTGGGCCAAGCTAGAAGCCTACCTCCGCGCGCAAATGCCTGACCTCGGCGGTGATTTCACCTACGCCCAGTTCCACGGCGGGCACGCCAACCTGACCTACTTGCTCCGCTTCGGAGACCGGGAACTGGTGTTGCGGCGGCCACCCTTCGGCAAGATCGCGCCCGGTGCCCATGACATGAAACGAGAGTATAAAGTGCTCTCTGCCCTACACCCCAGTTTTGCGGCCGCACCCAACGCCTTTCACCTCTGTACCGACCACGAGGTGGTCGGTAGCGACTTCGTAGTGATGGAGCGGCGCGAAGGCGTCGTGATCCGCACCGCCTTGCCCGACACCTTCGCCGCCTTCGAGAACGCCCCCGAGCGCCTCTCCGATGCGCTGATGAAATCCTGCGCCGATCTCCACCTCGTAGACGTAGTCGCCGCTGGCCTCTCCGACCTCGGCAAACCGGATGGCTTCGTAGACCGCCAGCTCTCCGGCTGGGCCAAACGCTGGAATCTCTCCAAACTAGAGGACAGTCCGCACATCGCCCAGATGGACACCCTGATGGAAAACCTGCTGAAAGACGTACCCCAGCCCCAGCGCGTAAGCATCGTTCACGGAGACCTGAAATTCGACAACTGCCAGTTTCAGGCAGATAACCCCGACGCTGTCAGCTCCGTCTTCGATTGGGACATGGCTACCCTTGGCGACCCACTCATCGACCTCGGTGGACTGCTCAGCTACTGGCCCGAGAAAATGCCCAACGGCCAGCAAATGCCTACTTCCATGATGCAGGGAGACTGGCCCTCCAAAGCTTGGCTCAAGGAACGCTACGCCGCCCACTCCGGCCTAGACCTCAGCCGGATGGATTGGTACGAAGCCTTCGCGTGCTACAAATCTGCTGTCATCACCCAACAGCTCTACGCCCGCTTTGTGGCTGGTAAAACCAAAGACAAGCGTATGGCGATGTTCGGCGAGGTGTCTAAGGTGTTTGCTCGGTTGGGGAATGAGTTGTATGGTTGATGTAGACCCTATACACCAAACTCGACAGGCGAACTTTTTCGCCACGTACAGTAGAATGTAATTCAATAGCACATCAAGATGTTTATACAGAGCTAAGTAGGTCTCCAACCTTTATGAGCGAAAAAGGATTCGACTGGCGAGTTGCCGCAAGGCTCGCCAGTCGAATCCTTTTTTGTCCTAGCCCAAAAGGAAGAATTTGATCGGTAGAACCAGTATTTGTCTCTTGGGAATAACGACACCAATTCTACAACAAAAAAGTTCGCCTGTCGAGTTTGGAGACGATTAAACCTTACCTTGCATCCTGCGGCCGCGCCAAAAAAACACGCCATGAATTTTGAATACAACCAGAAGACCAAAGACCTACTCGTAACGCTGAAAGCCTTCATGGCTGAGCACATCGCTCCGCTAGACAAGGAATACGTTGAATG